>NZ_JBVJLS010000025.1:0-136534 GCF_055584605.1 Nocardia sp. NPDC102475
TAGGCGGCGGAGTCGGTCGCGGGGGTTTCGGCGGGCTTGGAGTCGGTGGCTCGCGTTGCGGCCGCGCTCGATGCGGCGCGTTTCTTCAGGTATTCATCGATGCCGCCGGGCAGATTGGTGAGTTTTCCATCGCATGCAGACGGCCGACCTGCGCTTATTGCATTCTGGCACAAGGTAGTTGTAGTAGTGGGCATCGCAGGCGGCTTTGTCTACGCCGTTGACCTGCACGACACCCTTCGTGCATTGCGGCACCGCGAGCGGTGCAGCAGACGCGCTCGGAGTGGCGAGCAGACCGGCCGATAGGCCGTTACCGAGAATGACTAAGAACCGGGTCGCTAGGTTTCGCATGATTCCCCCTCACGAGTCGAGAAATACTGTTACGCAACGTTTCCCATTCCGACTGGCTGACCGACCGGCGCCGATCAGTACTCCTCTGATGCGTCGGACTTCATCCCGACCGTGTCCTCGCCTTCGATCCGTTCGCGGATTCCCCTGACGGACCGGTTCTTCGGAATCCGTTCCGGCCACACCATCACTCCGACCGTCACCAGCAGCGGCAGCCCGATCGCGACAACCCAGCCGAGCTCGATCACGGCAGATCTTGGAGCAGTCGCAGCACCGTGGCGCACGTCTCGGCGTTGGCGGGTTCGACAGGGCTGACGCGGTGATCCACGACGGCAGCACCCGGAACCCGTTGCGGTAGCACACGATCGGCTGGAGTCCGCAACTCCAGGTACACCCCTGGACCGTCGTTGTCGTCGCCGTTGTCGGCGACCTCCAACAACCCGCCTGGAAACACGAACAGTCGTGTGAACCTGTCCATCTCGACTCCTGTAGTCCGGTGTTGGTAGGCACCCCGTGACCGGTTGGCGTCACATGTCACGGGGGCCAGCTCAGACGCTACGAACCGACAATTAGATGGGTCCACAAGTTTGATAAAACTTGCTCATATTTAGTGATCAGCTAGACGTGCCAGAAAGTTGGAGGGATCATCGAAATCAGCACGGAAAGTCCGTGCATATAAGTGGACACGGAGCTAGATCATGCTCTTGCATTTCCTCGGTAAGGGTGGTTCGGGAAACAACGATTGCCCGAACCTCTACGCCACTGACCAGGGCAGTTACGCGATCATTGGATGGGTTACCGATCGGCCGGAGACGGTTGAGATTCCGCACTTGCTGTTGGGATTCCTCGAGCCGGACACGTTCATCGATGCGACCTTGACCGATTCGGGCCGAGGCACGTTCCTTGTGTCCGGTAGCCCGATCACGGACCGTGAAACGCTGGGCAAGATGACGATGGAGACCTACGAAACCGCTATCGAGGTTCCGAAGGCAGAAAGGACGTTCTACGGTGCAGCTGCTTCAGGGCAATCCGTGGCCTGACCTCTTCGGGCAGTGCCAACGAGAAGCGTTCCACCTCGAAGTCAGAGACACCTACGCAGTGCCGAACGAGTCGGAACCGCTGCGCCGGTTTCTTGATGGGGAGCCGGACGACAACGCATGGTTCGAACCGTGGGGGGAGCTTGTACGGGCAACAACCGGCCGGGGTGTGCGTGTGACCCGTGTCCGGGTTGTCACATTGCCTCACGTGGACTACCAGCGATGGTTGCTAGCGCTGACAGCGCTGAATACCGAAGCGGGTGAAGAGATCCGGTACCTTCCCCGGCATCTCGCTGGAGATGTGCCCGTCGATGATTTCTGGCTGTTGGATGACGAACGGGTGGTGTTCAACCTCGTCGACGAGAACGGACGTGCGGCCGGGGCGTCAGCTCTGACCACCGACCCGAGGATTGCCGACCAGTGCCGACAGGTGAAAGAGCGCTTGTGGCAGCTAGCTACGCCGTACACCGAGTACGCGGTAGACATCCGGAGGTGAGTAACGGCGTTGATGAGGCCCGGCAGGCGCTCGGGCAGCGGCTTCGGGAGATCCGGCGGAGGTCGGGAATCTCAGGCCGTGAGCTTGCGCGCCTGTCTGGCTGGCACGAAACGAAGGTCTCCAAGATCGAGTATGGCAGGGTAAAGCCGTCCGACGCGGATATTCGTGCCTACTGCGCTCACACCGGGGCAGGTGATCAGCTCGAAGATCTACTAGCGACAGTCCACAACATAGATGCTGCGTACCTGGAGTACCGACGACAGCACGCGGCAGGACTCAAACGGGGACAGCAGAAGTCGGTCAGGCTCGCTGAGCGTTCGAAACTGATGAGGATCTATCAGCCGGTCGTTATTCCCGGCATTCTTCAGACTGCCGAGTACGCCGAAGCCATCTTGAGGCATTCAGTCGATTTCTACCGACTCCCTGACGACATAGACGAAGCAGTATCCAAGCGGCTCGAACGTCAGCAATACCTGTACAGGGGTGAACGGCGCTTTCACATCCTGATTGCCGAGCAAGCTTTGCATACCTCGGTCGGCACCGACGCCGTAATGATCGGGCAGCTAGACCGGCTCATGGCCGTGATAGGCCTTTCCCGGGTTCGGCTTGGAATCATTCCGGCGCAAGGTGGCCCGCCTATGCAAACGACGAACTTCGTAATATTCGACTCGCGCATGGTCACGGTCGAAGGCATCACAGCAGAGCTGACGATTACGCAACCGCGAGAGGTTGCGATCTACGGCCGGGCGTTCGATGTGCTTGCCGGTCAATCGGTTACAGGTGAGGCAGCCAGGGAACTCATCCGGAAGGCGCTCGAAAGGCGGGCTCGATAGCCGTCTGACGGACTTTAGTGCGCCGTCTGGAGTTGCCCACTCTTGAATACCGCTGTGGATGCCTTCGACGGAGCATCGTAGTCGCTCTTCACTCGCCAGGCCGTGCCGGTTATGCGGCTTGCTCAGCGCGTGACAGCCGTTGCCGCACTGGGCAACAGCTATCGCTCGTTTGCAGATCAGGCTGTATTCGAGACCCGGTTGAACATCCGACCAGCCATATCTGCGCCCACGATCCGGCCGTTCTCGTCGCGGGTAAAGAAACCGCGCTGCCCCTGCAGACCGCCACTGGTGACGACGTATTCGTCGCGGTCGCCGGGCAGCAGGCCGAGACCGGCGGCCGGAAGATCCGGTGGCAGTTCGATTTCCGAGGCCGCGCGGACCTCCGGTTTGATCCCGCAAGCGACCGTCAGGCCCGTCTCATCGGTGCCGATGGTGAGTGTCATGGCGTCGATTTCGTAGTCGCCGATGATCTCCTCGGCCCGTGCCGGATCGAAGGGGAGCGGTTCGGGATCCTGATCGATCAGCCCGAGGTAGTGCTCCAGCGCCCACCGCACCACGGCCTGGTTGAACTGGATGCCGTCGTCCGGGCCCGCATTCGACATGACGGTGATGGCGAAATTCCGTTCCGGCACGGTGACGAGTTCGGCGAATTGGCCGTTCGATGAGCCGCCGTGGCCGACGATTCGCACGCCGTCCACATCGCGCAGGAACCAGCAGATGCCGAAGGCGTCGCCGAGCGAGCTGCCCTGCAACTCGACGGTCTGCTCCTTCATCCGCGCCAGCACCTCGGCGGGCACTACCTGTTCACCGCTTTCGGCCCGGCCGTCGCCGAGCTGAAAACGCGCCCAACGCAATTGGTCGGCGACCGAGGATACGATGCCGCCACCCGGATTGTTGGCCCGCGTATCTTTCCACTCGCGTGCGACCGTCAGCGCACCGTTCGCACCGCGATTGTGTCCGACCGCGAAGCGCCGAGTCATGATCTCGCTCAACAGATAACGGCTGTGCGACAGCCCGATCGGGTCGAGCAGCAACTGCGCGACCGCCTTCTCGAAGGTCAGCCCGGTGACCTTCTCGATGACCCGCCCGAGCAGGTTGTACCCCGCCTGTGAATAGGACGCGCGAGCACCGACCGGCCCGATCAAATCCAACTCGTCCAGTCGCGCCACATACTCGGCCAGCGCGTCGTCCCCGTCTCCGGTCTCGACAATCAGCCGAATCCCCAGCCCCGCAGTGTGATTGAGCAGATTCAACACCGTCATCTCCGCAGCGGCCGCCGCATCGCGGAGTGCTAACTCCGGCACATACCGCCGCACCGGCGCATCCAACTCGACCTTGCCCTCCGCGACCAGCCGCATCACCGCCGTCGCGGTGAACGTCTTGCTCACCGACCCCAACCCGAACATCGTGTCCCGATCCACCGGCACCGGACTCTCGATACTCGTCACCCCATGCGCGGCAAAAGCCTCCCGCCCATCAACCCAAACCCCCACCGCAGCCCCTGGCACCCCGAACTTCGCTGCTATCTTCGCAACGAATTCCCCCAGCTCAACGTCAGTCATCGTCCAACCCTTTCGGTCCTGTCCGCCACTCCGGGGAAGTCCCCCGTGCGGCCTGCCAGAACCATGCCCACCCCCACTGACACGCCGCTGACACGGCGCGCAGAGCCCTCGGTGCGGACGACACCTTCGAACGCAGGCACCGGGTGGCGGCCGGAGACACCGCCACCCTGCGCAGCCCTTTCGAATTCACCGTGGATCCGGCGTCACTGATGCCCTGAGCCGGACTTATCACGGGCAGGTACTTGGGCGAGTAGTTCATCGACCGACCATTGGTCATCGGCGTGCACCCCGAGTTTGCCGGCGAGCACACGTCCGTCGGGGGCGATGAGGAAGTCGCCCGGGAGGCCGAGGCGGCCGCCTTCGGGTTCCGATGGGGGAGCGGGCTTTTCCTTGCGGAGGACGGCCATGGTCGCGGTGGTGACGCCGCGGATTATAGTGGGCCAGGCGCGGGGGTCGAGGAGGGCGCGGGGTTTGGCTTCGACGCCGAATTCGCGGTATAGGGTTCGGGTCGGGTCGGCGATCAGGTCGAAGGGGAGATTGCCTTCGTATTTGCGCAATTCATCTGCGCTGGAATGGAATACGACGACTTCGCGGATATCTGCGGCGAGGATTTCGGCGTGCCGGACCGCGAACGAGCGCAGGTGCAGGTTGCAGATCGGGCAGCCGGCGAAGCGGCGGAACTGGAGGTGGATCAGGCAATCCTGGTCCGGAATCCGAATTGTGCTGTCGGCGATGGTGACCAGTTCTCGGGTGGGCACCGTGGTCGGCAATGGCATGGAAACTCCCTTCGTAGGTGTACGACGTACGCCTACGACAAGTATGCGCGTACCTTGTACGCTGTCAACCCGTGCCCCGCCCTCGCTCGCTGACCAGCACCGCCATCGCGGCCGCCGCCGTCTCGGTGCTCGACCGCGACGGACTGCCCGGCTTCACCATGCGCGCGGTCGCGAACGAACTTCGCATTGCCACCATGGGCCTCTACCGCTACGTCGCCGACCGCGACGAACTCGAGGTGCTGGTCGTCGACCATCTCCTGGCAGATATCGATCTCACGCCACCGACCGACCCGGACTGGCGCGATCGCATCGCGGCCCTGCTCGACCGCATGCGAACGACGGCATCCACCCACCCGGCCGCGATCCCGCTGGTCGTGCGCCACCGTCAGTCCGCCCCGAACAGCCTGCGCTGGATCGAGGCGATGCTGACCGTCCTCACCGATGCGGGCTTCACCGGCATCGGCCGAGTCCTGGCCCAACGCACCCTGATGGCCTTCCTGCTCGGCCACCTCCAGAACGAGCACTACGGCCCACTCTCCGGCCCGGGCACCGCCGCGATGACCCGACTCGCCCCGGCCGACTATCCGGTACTCGTCGAAACCGCCACCGACGCCCGAAATGTCGATGCCGAGACGGAATTCCGCCTCGGCATCGAAATCGTCTTGCGCGGCCTGGCCCCGTAACTAGTCGGTAAGCCCCGGGATCGCCATGGTCTCACCCATGATGCGGTGACCCGCATCGTTCAAATGCAGCCCGTCGCCGCTGTCCAGATCGGGTCGGATGAAGTCGGGATCATTCGGATCCTCGACGGCGGCAGCCACGTCGAACACGGCATCGAAAACGGTTGTGGTGCGCAGCCATTCGTTGACATCACGGCGAACCACCCGGCCCTCGGCGACATTGAGGTCCGGATAGATGACACCGGCGAACGGGCCAATGGTGTTGGCGTACACCGCAAGTCCCGCCGCACGGGCACGTCCGGCCAATTCCGTATAACCGGCAATGAGCGCCTCGGCAGACGATGTGCTGTTGTCGAGGATCAGATCGTTGATGCCGAAGTTCAGGACAACATGGGTCACGCCGGGAACTGCGAGCACATCGCGGTCGAAACGGGCCAGACCGTGTTCGCCGATCTGGTCGGTCAGCAATCGGGTCCCGCTGATGCCCTGATTGAGAACCCAACCGCTGGTGAGGCGTTCGTTGAGGACGTCGACGGAACGATGGTTCGCACCCGATGTGGACCCGACGCCTTCGAACCAGGAGTCGCCGAACGCGACAACGATCGGGCTGTCCGTCGAGGTGAGCACGTCGACACCGGTCACATAGAAGCGCGAGGTCGTCTCCTCGGCTTCGGATAGCGCGAGTGCGGCGACCTGGTCACCGGCGGCCACGAAACTGGATTCCATCGGCAGATGCGAAAAGGGTGCCAGGCCGGTCTCTTCCGGCAGGTAGATACTCAGCACCAGATCCGTACCCGCCGTCGTCGCGAAATCGACCGGGTCGCTGACGATATCGGCACCCGCCGGAACGGTCACTGAAACCTCGCCGTCGAAACGCAGCTCGGTATCGGTCTCCGCGACGATCTCCGCCCCGAACTTGCGCACCGCGATCCGTGCCGCGCCGACGGTCACCGGCGTCGCGCCATAGCGGTTCGTCAGCCGCACCCGCAGCTGCTCGCCGCCTCCGACCAGGTGCAGCACCTGGCGCACCGTCTCATCGGCGAAGCCGCGCGGCTCGGCCAAACGGATCCGCTCGGTGGGGTCGACCAGCGTGGAACGGAAGCCCGCGACCCAGCGCGAAGAGGTAGTCATCGGAATCTCCATTTAGTTGCGGTGAGGAATATTGCGATGACAACAATCTAGCGCATATGTTCCGCATGTCAACTATCCCCACCGCAACTATCTCGGCTAAGCTCGCTCCCGTGGACGCAGAACTCTTCGACGATCCCAGGCTAACCACCATGGGCCTGCTCTACGAGGCGTACGACGGCCTGACCCGAAAACTGGAACCCACCTGGAAGAAACACGGTCTGTCCGGCCTCGATGTCAACGCACTCATGCGCCTGAGCCGCTCACCGGAGCGTCGCCTGCGCATGACCGATCTCGCAGCCCAGACCAACTTGTCCACCAGCGGCGTCACCCGACTGGTCGACCGCCTGCAGCGCAACGGTTTCGTGCGCCGCGAACTCGACTCGGTCGATCGCCGCAGCTCCTACGCGGTCCTCACCGCCGCCGGAGCGACCCGCCTGGCTCGCGTACTCCCGGATTACCTCGAGGTCATCGAGCGCTGGTTCACCGGTCTGCTTCCCTCCGACCAGCTCGAGGCCTTTGTCGCCGGTCTGCGCACCATTCGCGATCAGGTGAGTCCGGAAGCCACTATGCGCGAAGCCGACTAGAACAGAATCCGCCCCGCCATCACCGTTGTCATGGTGGCCGGACTCGCCGCGTCAGGGTGGTTGTCGAGATCGAGGCCGTCGCAGCCACCAGGCGGTACGGCTTTCGGGCCGGATCCAGCAGTTGCGGACGCCCTGGGGCAGGCTTTCGCGGCTGAAGGCGGGCGAGTATCGGGTCAATCCTCTTGGGTGAGTCTGGTGTTGAGTTCGAGGGCTTCGGACAGTTGGTCTTCCAGGATGATGATCCGGCACGCCGCCTCGAGGGGTGTGCCGTGGTCGACCAGTTCGCGGGCCCGTGCGGCGATGCGCAGCTGGTAGCGGGAGTAGCGGCGGTGCCCGCCGGCGGAGCGTTGCGGGACGATCAGTTTCGCCTCGTCCAGGCTGCGCAGGAATGCCTGGGTGGTCCTGAGCAGGTCCGCGGCCCGGCCCATCGAGTAGGCGGGGTAGTCGTCATCGTCGAACTTCTCGTTCGCGGTCGGGGATTCAGAAATCGTGCGGCCTCCATACGCCGAAGTGCCCCGGTGCCGTGCGGCACCGGGGCACTGAAAGGGGGGAATTACTTTCGTCTTCCGACATGTAACCGAAACGTCGGCGATCACCCGAACCACAAACTTTCCCGGGTGACCCGACGGGCAACTTCTCCCTTCTCCTCACGGGGTTACTTCATCTTTCCTTCAACTCATCTTGCTGTCCGGCGGGCGGCGGGACCCTTGTAACTGCTGGTCCCGCGGCCGCGCCCGCCGTCTTACCTATCACGGGCAGTTCATCATCTCCCGTGCTGTCTGGATATTTCCTTCGCTTCCGACATCACAGAAGTTACCGCGTTCTGCAGCGAATGTCTACTGTTGTCACTACAGAATTTTTCGAGCCGTCGGATGAGGGTGCAACGAGAGATCCCGACCACGGGCGACCCGTGCCACAGGCCGGCCGGGGGTGTGGAGATGGCCGGCCACCGCCGGTATCGCGACCCCGATGACGACGCGAGCCTGGCCGAGGAGTACGGCGTCGGCATTCTCGCGCGATCGGTGGCCGTTTGGTGACACGATCCTTACCGGCACCTCCAGCTAGTCGATCGCGGCGGTAAGGCGATTGGTGAGTTCGCGGACGTGGGCAATCAGTTCGGGGGGTTCGTGGATTCGGCAGTCGAAGCCGAAAGTCGCTATGTAGACGGCGAGTTCGTCCAGGGAGTTGGAACCGGTGCGGAGCAGGCAGGTCCGGTCGTCGATGGCCTCGATGACGCCGACGGTCGGGGTAATGCGTTCCGCGGCGACCTGGGCGGGTACGTACAGGGTGACGCGGGCGGCGTAGCGGTAGGGAGAAGTCGTTGTGCCACTGGTGATGTAGTGGGCCAGGTCAATGCGCGCTGGCCCGCACCGCTGCCCGGCGACGGCTGGGACACCGGCGTGCCGACCACCTGGCTGCGCGAACTGGTCGACTGCTGGCGCACCGGCTACGACTGGCGCGCTGCCGAGGCCCAGCTCAACACCTATCCGCAATTCACCACCGAGATCGACGGACAGCGCATCCACTTCCTGCACGTCCGCTCGCCCGAGCCCGATGCCATGCCGCTGTTGATGACGCACGGCTGGCCCGGTTCGGTCGTCGAATTCCTCGACGTGATCGGACCGCTCACCGACCCGCGCGCCCACGGCGGCGATCCCGCCGACGCCTTCCACCTGGTCATTCCATCGCTGCCGGGCTTCGGCTTCTCCGGACCCGTCAGCGAGTCGGGCTGGACCCGCGCGAAGATCGGCGAGGCCTGGGTCGAACTCATGCGCCGACTCGGCTACGAGCGTTACGGCACACAGGGCGGCGATATCGGCGCTGCGGTGAGTCCGGAGGTGGCCCGGAGTGCGCCGAAGAACGTAGTGGGCGTCCACACCAACGGTGGTCCGGACCCGCTTGCGACCCATCAGCTTTCCGAGGACGAATCGGCGAGTCTGACCGATCTCGAACGCGACCGGATCGATCGCATCCAGGCCTTCATGCGCGAGGAGTTCGGCTATATCGCGATTCAATCCACCCGCCCGCAGACCTTGGCATACGGACTGGTCGATTCGCCGATCGGCCAGCTCGCCTGGATCATGGACAAATTCCGGGAATGGACCTTTCCGCGAAATGTGGACCCGGACAAGATCCTCGACCGGGACCGGCTGCTGACCAATGTGATGCTGTACTGGCTCAACGGCACCTCGGGTTCGGCCGCATTCGTCGGCTACGCACAGAACGATGCCCGGGGTACAACCAAGTCAAATTCCAGAGTGCCCACTGCGGCAATCGTTTTCGCTCACGATGTAGGCATTCGCCGATACTGCGAGACCCAGAACACCATGGCCCGCTGGGTAGACGTGGACCGCGGCGGGCACTTCGCGGCGCTGGAGGAGCCGGAGCTGCTACTGGAAGACGTTCGCGAGTTCTTCCGCGACCTGCGCTGAAAAGTTGGGCCTGTTCCGGCATGTCGCGGCCGGAGCAGGCTCACAATCAATGGCAGCACGACGGTGGCAATGCAGAGGTGAGCGCCATGAGTGAGCCGAGACGGATTACTCAGCAACATCGGGAAGACTTCTGGCGGAGCTGCGGCTGGTCACCGGGTCTGCCGGAGGGCGAACGACGCCATATCGAGGAACTCTGGGATGACGAGTCCATCGACATGGCCGAGCTCTTCGGCTGGTAATGCGTGATCAGGCGGTGAGTTCACCGGCCTGCCGCCAGGAGTCGCGTTCGGCGGCAAAGGCTTCGGCCTGGACCGCGCGGAATTCGTCGATGGACTCGGCATTGTCGGCGAGGAACTTCCGATAGTCGGCGAGCGCGAACTCACCGTCCTCGGCCCGCACCTGGATCTTGCCCGCCGCGAAATCGGCGCGCAGGTCGAGGAGTTCATCGGCCTCGACCGGATACCAGTGGATCCGGTCGAAATAGCGCAGCAGCCAGGGGGATTCGTCGCTCACGATACCGGGGTGACGGTGGTTCCAGACTTGGGTTGTGCGGCCCACGAACTGATAGCCGCCGGGTCCTTCCATCCCGTAGATGCACAGGTATGCGCCGCCGATGCCGACCGCATTCTCGGGAGTCCAGGTGCGGGCTGGGTTGTACTTCGTGGTGACGAGCCGGTGGCGTGGGTCGGTCGGGGTGGCGACCGGTGCGCCGAGATAGACGTCGCCGAGACCGAGGACCAGATATTCGGCCCCGAAGACGGTGTCGTAGACGTCCTGTACCGACGCCAATCCGTTCATGCGCCGGATGAATTCGATATTCCACGGGCACCAGGGTGCGTCCGCGCGCACACCGTGCATATAGCGGGTGATCGCCTCCCTCGTGGCCGGATCGTCCCAGGACAGCGGCAGGTGCACGGTGCGGCTCGGCACCACGAGCTGGTCGGAGGCGGGGATGTGCTGTTCGGCCGCGGTGAGCAGATCGAGCAGCGTGGAGACCGGCATGACCGCCGGATCGACCCGGATCTGCAGCGAACGGACACCCGGCGTCAGCTCCGTCACGCCGCGTACACCGACCTCGAGCAGGTGCTGGTGCAAGGCGTGCACGCGAGCGCGTAGCCCGAGATCCAGTGTCATGGCACCGTATTCGACGAGTACACCGTCATCTCCCTGACGGCGGTAGGTCACCCCCGTCTCGTCGTCGACATCGGTGCGGCGCAGTACACCGTCATCGCCGTCGCCGCCAGGGGATAGCACCGTGGGCCATGCGGCGCGCCGGGCCGGACCGAGTTCACGAACCGAGGCGGCGCGATCGCTGCGGATCGGGACGAAGCGCACGGCATCGCCGGGGGCGAGCTGACCGAGTTTCCATCGGTCGGCGGCGACCACCGTCACCGGGCAGACGAAGCCGCCGAGACTGGGTCCGTCTGGGCCGAGCAGGATCGGCGTATCGCCGGTGAAGTCCAGCGCCCCAACCGAATACGGGGTGTCGTGGATATTGGACGGGTGCAGTCCGGCTTCGCCGCCATCGGTCCTGGCCCATTCGGGTTTCGGGCCGATCAATCGGACTCCGGTGCGATCGGAATTGAAATGCACCTCGTAGTCGGTGCCGACAATCGTGTCGAAGTCATTGCGGGTGAAGAACTCCGGTGCGCCGTGCGGCCCCTCGGTGACGGCCAATTCCCACCGCCGGGACAGGACCGGCTGCTCCTCCATCGGCACTGCGGCCGCCACCCGGCCCTGATGCGCGCCGAGCGGCAGCATTTCACCGATACGCAACGCGGCACCCGCGCTGCCGCCGAACTTGCCGAGGGTGAATGTGGCTGCACTGCCCAGATATTCGGGCAGTTGAATACCACCGGCGATCAGCACATAGCAGCGCATACCCGGTCCGCTTATCGCACCGATATCGAGAATTCCATCCGCCGGGACCAGCACCGTTCGCCACTGCTGGACGCGGGTCCCGTTCACAGTGACATCGGTCGGCGCACCGGTGACACACACCCAGGTCGGCGCGGAAAACTTCAGTGCGGGACCGCCGAGTGTGCACTCGAGGCCCGCCACGCCCTCGGGATTGCCGAGTACGCGGTTGCCGAGCCGGAACGACAGATCGTCCATCGGCCCCGAAGGCGGAACGCCGACGTGCCAATACCCGATCCGCCCCGGCCAATCCTGCACCGTGGTGAGCATTCCCGGCCGTACCACCTGCGCCGACTGCTCTGGCTCGACGGCGCGCGTACCGTCGATCGGCATCGCACTCTCGGCGGGGCCCACCACTTCGCTCTGCGCGACAACCGCTGTCATCGGGTTACCACCATCCGTACGGGCGTGGGATCGAAGCCGTTGCAGGGGTTATTGATCTGCGGGCAATTCGACACCAGCACCAACGTGTCGATCTCGGCTCGCAGCGTGACTTTCTTTCCCGGAGCCGACAATCCGTCGACAATGCCGAGGGTGCCGTCGGTCTCGACCGGGACATTCATGAACCAGTTGATATTCGACACCAGATCCCGTTTGCCGAGGCCCCATTTCAGCGCCTCGGTGAGGAAGTTCTCCACACAGGCGTGCTGGTGGCGGGTGTGATGGCCGTAGCGCAGCGTATTGGACTCCTGGGAGCAGGCGCCCGCAATGGTGTCGTGGTTGCCGACCTCATCGGCGAGCACGGTCATGAGCGCGGTGCCCGCATCGGTGCGCAGCACGCTGCCCGTGCCGAGGAAGATATTGCGCTGTGCGGTAATGGTGGCCTGTGCGCTGTAGCGGTCGGTGTGGTCGGCGGCCGAATACAGCAGGCAGTCCACCGCCTGATTTCCGTGCAGGTCGATGATTTCGAGCTGGTCGCCCGCGCGGACCACGGTCGACCAGGGCGCGCAGGCGGGCACGGTTTCATCGAGCACGATGGTGCGGCTCGGTGCCGAGATCATGCCGCTACCTCCAGAGTCGCGGCCGTCCAGGCCTGTTCGGTGTTTTCCACGGCCCGCAGGTACTCCGGATCGGAATTGTCCAGTACGGCAAGCTCTTCCGGTGCGGACCAGGCGACTATGTCGAGATACGTCGCGGGCCGGTCGTCGAGCGGGTGTGCGGTGTCGGCGATGAGCAGCACCACCGGCAGATGGATGAGCAGGTCGACCGAGGAGCCCGCGCCTGCGCTACCTGTGGCGGTCAGCGCACCATCGGATTCGATGCGGACGCCGCGGAAGAAGGACACGGTCGGCCCGATATCCCGTGGCTCGAGTCCCTGCTTTGCGCCCGCGAGCCGCAGCAGCGCACGGCTTTCGGGCGTCGGGCCGCAGAGGGTGTCGTGCCGACCGGACGTGTCGGCGACAACGGTGGCCAGCACCCGACCCTGATCCGAGAGCAGTGGATGTCCGGTACCTAGATACGCCTGCCACGGCACCTTCACGGTATCGGCGACATTGAGCCGCTCCCACGGTGCGTCGGCTCGCAGCAGTAATACGTGCGCGCATGCGGCACCGGCGGGATCGCGCAAGCGCAGCCTGGTCCCGCGACCGAGTACGACATTCGTGTATCCACCGGGCGGAATGCGTTGTGCGAAGGTTATCTTCGCCGCCGCGACGTCATCCGGTAGGTCAGGCCCGGCAATGGTTGCGGCAGCGGCTTGCGACCTCGCATGTGCGCGTGCTCCGGTAGTGGAGGCTGTGCTGGTCATCGTTGTCCCTAAGGTCGTAGACGTCTGGGGTTGGTGTCGTCTGGGGTTGGTGCCCCGGACGCCCAGGGGCAGTGAGGTAGCTGATCGTTGGTTGCAGTTGTTGTGTTGTTGTGGCTCGAGGGGAATGGCTTCCCCCGAGGTGCTGAACACTCCGACCGCTTATTGAGATCTGAAGCGAGTCGTCGCTGGTGAGAGATCTGGTGGCGGGCTGCCTACGGGCTGTTTCTGCGAGCAGTGGGTTCGAGGCGGTGTGCCAACGGATGTGGGTCGGCATCAGGTGTGCCACGTGGGCGGCTGGTGCGGCGGCGGTGGGCGTCAGCGCCCACCGCCGCGCGCAGGGTCAGGCGAGTTGGGCGGCGGGTTCGGGACCTTCGATGCTCGGCCCCGCATTGACGATCCGATGCACGACAACTCCGACGGCGACCACGATCACCACGAAAAGTGGTGCGGCCCAGAGCATCCACCAGCTGCCGCCATTCGGCGTATAGACCTCGGCACGCGGCCAGGCCAGGTTCACCGCCATCGCGATGCCCCAGACGACGGCGAGCGCGTTGATCGGAATTCCGAAGCGCCCCAGGCTGAACAGCCCGGCAGCACCGCGGTCCCAACCCTTGATTCGCCGCATCAGCAGCGGCACTGTGACCAGCAAATACGCCAGATAGAGCGTCACGATGCAGACACTCGCCAAGGTGGCGAAGATCGCCGCATTGCCGAGATTGAGCACCAGCAGACCGATACCGAGCACGCCGATGATCACCGCGGGCAGCACCGGTGTGCCGAAGCGCGGATGCACCACGGCTAGGCGGCGGGCGAAGGGTAACTTGCCGTCTCGCGCCATCGAGAACATCAGCCGCGACCCTGCGGTCTGAATTGCCAAGGTGCACACCGTGATCGCCACCGCGACGCAGCCGAGCAGCACCTTGCCTGCCGGGCTGTCCAGCTTCGAGGTGAGCACATAGGCCAGGCCCTCGGTGCCCAACGAACCGTCATCCAGACTCGGCGCTGCCATCAATGCACCGAGCAGTAGCAGTCCGCCGCCGAGCGCGGAGACCGACAGTGCGGTCAGAATCGTGCGCGGCGCGACTTGCCGCGGATTCTTGGTTTCCTCGGAAAGCTCTCCGGCGGAATCGAATCCGACCATTACATAGGCCGCCATCAGACCGGATACGAGGAACGCCGCCCAATACGGCCCGGGTGCGGCCTGATCGGTCTGCAGCACTACGCCCGGCCCGCGCTCGGTGTGGGTGAAGAACAGCGCGATGATCGCCAGCACGCCGATGATCTCCACGGTGACGCCGATCGAATTGATCCGTGACATCAGATCGATGCCGATCACGTTGATCACCGTGGTGAGCACCAGCAGGATGCTGCCGAGCAGTACCGCATTGGTGGCGCCGGAGGTCGAGGTGAGCGCGGTGTCGTCGCCGACGATCTGGAATCCGCTCCAGATCGATGGCAGCACCACCTGTAGCGCGATCGCCGCCGCTGCGGCCGTGACGATCTGCGCGATGACCATCATCCACCCGGCGAACCAGCCGACGACCTCGCCGCCGAGCCGACGCGACCACTGGTAGATACAGCCCGAAATCGGATAGCGCGCAGCCAGTTCGGCGAAGTTCAGCGCGACCAGCAACTGTCCGGCGAACACGATCGGCCAGGTCCAGAAGAATGCGGCACCGCCGAACGAATAGCCGAAGCCGAAGAACTGGAAGATCGTGGTGAGGATCGAGACGAAGGAGAATCCGGCCGCGAATGAGGCATAGCGGCCGAGTTTGCGGTGTAGCACCGGCTGATAGCCGAAGCCGGCCAGGTCGGCATTGTCCTGGTTGGCGGGCGGTGGGAGGACGGGGGCGGGGGAATCGACTTTGGTGGCCATGGGGTTTCCTTCGCGAGCGGCCAATACCTATCGAATGACAGTTTTGCGTTCGCGATCGCGCTTTCGGTGTCCCTCGTGTATCGCTTCCGGGAACGCCGGTAACTTCTGCGTTGCCTGTATTTCTATCGAGTGACAGAAACCTCACACCTGGGCAATCGCATTGGAAACATCAGACCGGTCTGATCGCTATGCGGCGGTCGGCCGGATCGGACGCGGTGTCAGAATGGCGTCGTGGCAAATCTCGGTCCCGGCCGTCCTCGTCTCGACCAGCGCCCCCGGCGCGGTCGGACGCCACGCGCCGAGATCCTCGACGCCGCCGGAGAACTGTTCACCACCAATGGTTACGCCAATACCTCGACGCGGACGGTCGCGGACGCGGTCGGTATCCGGCAGGCCTCGCTCTACCACCACTTCGCGTCCAAGGACGACATCCTCGACGCACTGCTCGCCGAAACCATCGCAGGCCCCTTGGATCTCGCCGAACGCATACGTGAGGTGCCGGAGCCTGCACACACCCGGTTGTACGCGCTGGCATGGTTCGACGTGCGCCAGCTGTGCGCGTCGCACTGGAATCTCGGTGCGCTGTATCTACTTCCGGAATTGCGCACCGAGCGCTTCGCCGCCTTTCGAGTGCGCCGCGACGAATTGCGCAGGCACTACGAAACTTTGGGCGCGGCGGTCGCTGCCGAGGCAGGTGTGCCGGGGGCCGAGGCCCTGCCGTTCCGGCTCGTGGAGACGGTGATCAACATCCGCTCGGACGAGGGCAGCGCACCCGCCCACGCCGAACGCGCCATTCCCGACGCGATCATGCGCATGCTCGGCTGGCGCGGCGATCTGGACAGCCTCCGCGCCGATGCCGCCGAACTCCTCCAGCGTTTGGCCTGAACCCCCTGCGCGTCAGGACTTTCCGTCGACCGCAACCCACTCCATGCCCCAGCCAGCTCACCATTGATGTTCTCGATGAGCGCCAGCACCATGCGCCGCGAATCATTCGTACAACCGTCGACGCTAGCCTTTACCGCGTGTGGCTTTGAATTCGAAACCCCAGTTGTACATGCGCGCGATTTCGCGCACACCGCCGCCCGGATGCCCCGATGGCGGCCGGATGAAGGTGCCGTCGCGACGAACGATCAACTCGCCGTTGACATTCTCGATATGCGCGAGGATCACATCGCGCGAGTTGTCTTGGCAGCCGCTGATGATCATTTCGATCGGCGGCGAGTTCAGCGGGTACAGCGTCGCTGTGGACTGCACGCCCTGAAAGTTGTTCGCACCCTCGTAGATCGAGGCGAAGACCAGAATCCGGCGGAACTGCGCGGTGTGGTCGAGATTGATATCGAGATTCTCACCGGTCGTGCTGCTGCCGGTCCGGTCGTCCTGGTCGAGCCGGATGAAGGGCGGGCGATCCAGCGCGCCGAACGAACGGTCCAGGGCGCGAACGGATCCGATCCGGCCGTCGGCCAATTCGAAGAAGCAGCAGAGATCGAGGTCGAGGCCGTTGGCGCGCTTGCGGCCGAACAGACCACCGCCGCCGGTCTGCGCGGTCACCCAATTCAGGTTGACCCGCATGGTGCCCGAGGTCGCACCGTGCTTGGTCAGCGAGACCGTCGGCGCGTCCTTCGTCAGCGAAACCTTGCTGAGATTGACCGGCCCGCCGGAAGCGGCAGCAGGCGGGGCGAATTGGTTGGACGCGGACGGCGGTGGATATGGCTGCGATGGTTGGTTCGGCGGCGCATAAGGCTGCGGTTGCTGATCAGGGGGTGAATAGGGCTGCGGCGTTTGGTTCGGTGGAAAAGGGTTCTGCGCGTAAGACTGCGGCGTCGGGCTCGCCGGATACGGCTGCCCCGGATTCGGCGGATATCCGGGCGGTGCCGCGGGCGGATACTGCGGAGGTGTCGCGGACTGCTGCTGCGCGGGCGAAGGCGCAGGCGGCGCCCCGAACTGCTGCGGCGCGGGAGGCACCCCGAACTGCTGCGCTGCAGGAGGCGGCGTGGGTTGCTGCGGCGCGGGCGGCGTGGGTTGCTGCGGCGCGGGCGGCGTGGGTTGCTGCGGCGCGGGCGGTGTGTACTGCTGCTGCGGCGTATGCGGCTGCGCGGGCGGCGGCGTGTACTGCTGCTGTGCGGTGGACGGTGGCGTGTACGGCTGCGTCGGAGGCGGCGGGTAAGCCGGTTGCCCATGCGCCTGATCCGCAGGCGTCTGCCCAGCCCCCGGATCATCAACCGAAATCCCGAAATCGGTAGCCAGCCCGGCCAACCCGGTCGCATATCCCTGACCAACCGCCCGGAACTTCCACGCCCCTTGCCGTCTATACAACTCCCCGAGCACGAACGCGGTCTCGGTACTCGCGCCCGTACTGTCGAACCGTGCCGCCTCCGCACCGCTCACCGCATCGAGTACCCGCACATAAAGCCCTTGGAACTGCCCGAACGTGCCACCATCCGCGGATGCCGCGATCACAATTGTGTCGATCTGCGATTCGACCTGCGCCAGATTCACCGACAACGTGTCGATGACCGTCGGTCCCGGCCGCTTTCCTTCGTGCCGCACGGCGCCGGACGGATGATTCGGCTGGTTGTAGAAGACGAAGTCGTTATCCGACCGCACCTTCCCGGAGACGAGTAACAGCGCGGACGCATCCGCATCCGGAACCCCTGGACCCGACTGCCACCCCAGCTCGACGCGGACTGAAGACATCGGCACCGCAACGTTGGCGCCCTTCATCATCGACACATCTGCCAAGGTATACGACCTGGGTGCGCCCTGTCTCGGTCACTGCGGGGCCCGGCTATCAGCGGGTGGGCGGCGCGATCTGCCAATGTTGTTGCAGCGCACCGGCGATCTCCGGCAGCACCGTGACCGGCACGCGCTTGCGCCGCAACATGGCCCGAATCTCGTTGACCTGCTCGCGTTTGCGCATGTCGTACGCCCCGGCGACCGGCCGCCGCACCGGCGGGATGGACAGCAGCACGAGTTCGCCGTGCCGCTCGTCGCCGCCGATCAGATCCAGTGCCAGCGACCAGCGGGCCCGCTCGTCGAGTGCGAACCGTCCGGCCACCACCCGCTCCCAGTCGATACTGGCTTCCCGCCAGGGCGTGCGCTGGTAGATCGCCCCTTCGGTGAGCACGACGACATCGCGCCCGAACAGCGCGACCAGCAGCGCGATTCCGGCGACCGCACCGGCCAGCAGACCGGTGAAGATCCGGTTGACCCCGAATCCGGTCACGATCGCACCGCAGACCAGCACGGTGACCGCGATCCCGAGGATCCCGTACAGCATTGCCCGCCCGGTCGGAACCACACCCGCGCGCACCATCGTCATCTCGACCTCCTGCATACCGCACCCCAACCTAGCCGGTCGGTTTACTGCCGGCTTCCCGATGCGGGCGGGTCCCAGATATCAGGACGCCAGTGCGACGGCCGCCTCGCCGGTGTAGACGAGGAACTGCAGACTCTGCTGGAAGTAGAGCTGCACCGACTGCGCATCGTGGGTCTGGTAGCCGATGGACAGGTCCTGGCCGAGTTGCAGATCGAAATCGCCGCCGCGCGTGGTCAGCACGAACGCACCGTCGATGGCCGGGGCCCAGATGATCTCGCCCTCCGGGATGAGGCGTTCGATATGGGTGCGGATCGGGTGACCGTGATCGGAGGTCTCGCTGACCGCCGTGTACAGGTCCGCGCTCAACAGCACCGAATACGGACCGTCGACGCCCGCCAAACGCAGCGCGCTGAGCGCCTGCGCGACGGACTCCGGCACCAGTCGCGGATCGCTGGGCAGCGTGATCGGCGAATTGGACGAACTCGCCCGAATACCGGTGATATTCGCGGCCTGATAGCCCTCGAAGATGGCCCGGTCCTCGGCGAACGCGATCTTGCGCGCGGCCTCTTTCACCGCATCCAGATCTGTGTCCTGCGCGCCGCGCTCGACATCGTCGAGCTCCTCGCGCGACAACGTGAACGGCACCCGCAATTCGACGAGCGGCGCGACCACCCGCTGCCGGGCCTGCACACCCTCATCCGGTGCGGTGATGACGGTGGTGCGGCCGAGGCCGACCGCGGAGTAGTCGGTGCCGTGTGGCCCGGACAGGTCGACCACCCGGCGACCGGCGATATGACGCTTGAAGGTGCGCGTCGCCTCTTGCTCGATGGCTGTCCATGCCTCGGCGGTGATCGGCGCGAGTTCGCGATGGAGGTTGTTCATGATTGCATGCTCCTTTTCAACGTGCCGATACCCAGAGAACCGTTACTGCCAACACGATTCGGCGATAAAGATTCCTCGAGCGCTGTCGCGGCGACCTCGGGTGCGTCGGGGAGGTCGTCGAAGAAGTCGAGGGGCGGTGCGAAGAACAGCGTGCCGGTCACCGCGATGGAGAAGTCCAGGATCCGGTCATAGGCCGCCTCCTCGGTTCCGATGAACATCCGGGTAAGCATGGTTTCGGTGATGCTCGGCGTGGCCGCGTAAGCGACGTAATAGGTGCCGAATTCGCCGTCCTTGACGCTGCCGAAGGGCATATTGGCGCGCAGGATCTTTCGCTCGGTGCCGTCGTCGTCGGTGACGGTGTTCACCGCGACATGCGAATTCGCGGGCTTATCCGCATCGGAGAGCTCGAAATCGTCGAGTTTGGTGCGTCCGATCACACGCTCCTGCTCCTCGGTCGACAGCGCCCGCCACTCCGCCATGGGGTGCAGATACTTCTGCACGATGACATAACTGCCGCCCGCGAAGTCCGGATCCTCATCGCCGACGACGGCCGCGCTGAAGGCCGCGGATCCTTCCGGATTCTCCGTGCCATCCACGAAGCCGAGCAGATCACGCTGCTCGAAATACCGGAACCCGACGGTCTGGTCGACGATGGTGACCGCGCCGTCGAGCCGGTCACCGATCGTCATCGCCAATTCGAAGCAGGCGTCCTGGAATTCGGATTTGATGTGGAAGAGCAGATCGCCCGGCGTGGTCGGCGCGCTGTGGTGCTCGCCTACGAATTCGGGCAGCACATGCAGTTCGGCCGGTCGCGGGCCCGCGAAGAGGCGATCCCACGCATCGGACCCGATCGATGCGACGCAGGTGAGCCCGGCGCCGGGCAGTCGGAAACCGACCGAACGACGTAATCCGGGGAGATCGGCGAGCAGGTCGCGCACCGCCGCTTCGCCACCCTCGTCGATTGTGGCGACGAGGAAGATGGCGGCCGGTGTGAGCGGTTCGAGGATCGGCTGCGGCTCACCCATGCGCTCCACCCTAGAGGGCGGCTCCGACAAACCGGCCACGCGGTGCGGCCCCGCCGGCTCCTACTTGGCGACCGTCAGCAGGAATGCGACATCGTCCACAGCCTTGACGCTGTGCCGGGCTTTGGGCACGACCAGCAGGTCTCCGGCCGACCCCTTCCACTCGTTGGTGCCGCTGATCAAGGTCAGTGTGCCGCTGAGCACCAGCAGCGTGGACTCGCCCGCATTGTCGTGTTCGGCCAGGCTCTGGCCCGCCGACAGGCCGACAACGGTCTGCCGCAGCGCATTGGCATGACCGCCGTAGATGGTTTGCGAACTGCGCCCGCTCGTGGCGGTGCTGGCCAACTTGAGCTGTTGGCGCGCGACCGCAGTCAGCGATTTCTTGTCCATGGACCACCTTCCGCAGATGCAATCAGCCGGATCAGGGCTGGTGACACGGGCTGATATCCAGGAGTATGCCCGACCGGCGGGTGACGTGTGTCCGGTTTGGTCGCTGCGGCGGTATGTGGCGTGTTCGCTGCCGATCGGTACTCGAAAGTCGAATTACTTGCGGGTGTAGCGACGAATCCGGAAGCGCAGGCCGGTCTTCGATTCGTGCCACGGGTCCGTGTCGTCGGCGTGCCATTCGGGGCCGATAGCGGGCGCGTAGGCGTCACCATCGACGGCGGTGTCCACCTCGGTGACGAGCAGGTCGGTCGCGAAATCCATAGCGGCCCGGTAGATTTCGCCGCCGCCGATGATCCAGACGTGCTCCGGCGCGGTCGCGGCCATAGCTTCGGACAGCGATGCGGCGCGTTCGGCGCCCGCGCCCGACCAGTCGGGCTGCCGGGTCACCACGATATTGCGGCGGCCGTCGAGCGGGCGGAATCGGGGCGGCAGGGAATCCCAGGTGCGCCGGCCCATAATGACGGGATGCCCCATGGTGACGGCCTTGAAATTCGCCATATCCTCGGGCACACGCCAGGGGATGGTGTTCTCGAAGCCGATTACCCCGTCCGGAGTCTGCGCCCAGATCAGACCGATGATGCGGTCGTTCATACGGCAACCGGCGCCTTGATCGCCGGATGGTGTTGGTAGCCGACCACTTCCACATCTTCGTAGACGTAATCGAACAGCGTCGGCGCGGGCCGCAGGTTCAATGTGGGGAACGGGTAGGGCTGCCTGGTCAGCTGCTCGGTGACCTGCTCGACATGGTTGTCGTAGATATGGCAATCGCCGCCGGTCCAGATGAATTCACCGGGTTCCAGCTCGGTCTGCTGCGCGACCATGTGCGTGAGCAGGGCATAGCTGGCGATATTGAACGGCACGCCGAGGAACAGGTCCGCGCTGCGCTGGTACAGCTGGCAGGACAGCTTGCCGTCGGCCACATAGAACTGGAAGAACGCGTGGCAGGGCGCCAATGCCATCTTGTCGAGGTCGGCCACATTCCAGGCCGAGACGATGATGCGCCGGGAATCCGGATTGGTGCGCAGGGTGTGCAGTACTTCGGCGATCTGGTCGATATGGGTGCCGTTGGGGGTGGGCCATGATCGCCACTGCACGCCGTAGACCGGGCCGAGTTCGCCGTGGCGATCCGCCCATTCGTCCCAGATGGTGACGCCGTGTTCGTGCAGCCAGGCCACATTCGAATCGCCGCGCAGGAACCACAGCAATTCGAAGATGATCGACTTCAGATGCACCTTTTTGGTGGTGATCAGCGGAAAGCCGGCAGCGAGGTCGTAGCGCAGCTGATGGCCGAAGACGCTGCGGGTGCCGGTGCCGGTGCGATCCGCCTTCGCGGTGCCGGACTCCAGGACCAAGCGCAGCAGGTCCTCGTACTGGGTATCAGCATTGTTGGCCACGCCTGGCGAGCTTACCCATGTCGTGCCTGGCAAGCTCGAGCCATGCGCAAGCTCTACGTGATCGGCATCGGTGCCGGGGATCCGGACCAGGTGACGGTCCAGGCGATCAAGGCCATGCGGCAGGTCGAGGTGTTCTTCGTGATCGGCAAGGGGGCCGAGAAACAGGAGCTGGTCGACGTGCGCACGTCGATCCTCACCGAACACCTCGATCACCCGTACCGCATCGTGGAGATCGCCGATCCGCCGCGCGACCGGGATCCCGCGGACTATCAGGGCGTTGTCGAGGATTGGCACGATCGCCGTTCGGCGCTGCTGGAGAATGAGTTCGCGCAGGTCGGCGGTGTCGGCGGCATCCTCGTCTGGGGCGATCCCTCGCTCTACGACAGCACGCTGCGGATGATCGAGCGGGTACTGGATCGCGGTGCCCAGAGCTTCGATTGCGAGGTGATTCCCGGCGTCACCAGCGTGCAGGCCTTGGCCGCTCGGCATCGGATGGTGCTGCATCGCATCGGCGAGCCGGTGCACGTCACCACCGGGCGTCGGTTGCGCGAGGACGGACTCAGCGGCTCGACCGTGGTGATGCTGGACGGTGACTGTTCGTTCACGGAGGTGCCCGGCGACAATGTGCACATCTGGTGGGGCGCGTATCTGGGGATGCCCGACGAGACGCTGATCGAAGGACCGCTGCGTGCGGTCGAACAGGAGATCGTCGAGCGGCGCACTCGGTTGCGTGCCGAAAAGGGTTGGATCATGGACGTCTACCTCCTGCGTGCGGGCTCCTGATGTGAGACGGCCTTCACGGTGGCGAGGACGGGTGTGGTCTCCAAGGCGTGAATGGCCTCGAATGCTCCGAGACGGTGGGTGAGGTAGTGGTGCAGGGCCTCGGGATTCGAGCACATGGCTTGCGCGACAAGGTTTGTCGGACCGGTGGTCGCGGCGACGAAGGCCAATTCTTCGTGCTCGGCCAGTGCGGTTGCGACGCGATCGAGCTGCGACGGTGCCACCGACATCCACAGCAGCGCTTGGGTGGTGGCGCCGAAGCGAGCGTCGTCGAGTTCGACATCGAAGAAGATCGCCTGTGCCGCTTGTAGTTCCGCGAGTCGTCGGGTGACGGTGGCTTGGGACCAGCCCGTTGCCGTGGCGAGTAGGGACACGGTCGCTCGGCCGTCTTGTTGCAGGGCGTTCAGTAGCGCGGCATCGGTGTCCGCGAGGCCACGCCGGGGTCTGGGCCCGGATCTGTTCGGCTCCAGTTGTTTTCGTTGCTGTTCGTTCAGTGCGGTGATGTGGCCGCGCCATGCGGTCGGGCCGCCGAGATAGGTGTGCAGGACGTAGTGCGCGGAGACCGCGGTGATGCCCGCGGCTCGGGGGAGGTCCCGCAGCAGTATCGAGCGGGAAGCGTCGCCGCGCGGAATATTCACTACCAGAAGGATTTCCGTGCCACCGGAGGTGAGTTTGACCCATGATGTGTCGGGGCGGCGGGCCAGCGAGTTCGCGAGGTTCTGGCCGCTGGCCGTCGTGGTGGTGAGGCGCACGAGCCACTGGGTGTATGCGGCGTGGCTCGGATCCGCGAGGCCGACCACGCGCAGTCCGGCGGTGGCGCGCAGGCGTTGGTAGCGGCGGATGACGGTCTGGGTCGAGACGTCCAGGACCACCGCGATCTTGCTGAACGGTGCGCGGCCATCGATGTGCAGGGCGTGGATCAGGGCGCGGTCTACGTCATCGAGCATGGAAATATCTTTCATATTTGCGCTTGATATGGAAAGTATCCGCTGATCTTCGTCGGTTGATGGTGTATCTCGGCGCGTCTGCCGAAGGTGGACTTCGCCTCGGGCTGCTCGGCCCGGCAGATGAAGGAGAAGTTGATGATTCTGGTGACCGGAGCGACCGGAACCGTAGGCCGTGAGTTGGTCGGCCAGTTGCTGGCGCAGGGTGTTCCGATGCGGGCGGTGACGCGGCGGCCCGAACTCGCCGGACTGCCCGACGGCATCGAGGTGGTACGCGGGGACCTGAGCGATCCCGACAGCCTCACCGATGCGATCCGCGGTGTCGATCGGGTGTTCCTGTTGTCCAGCGGCCCCGAAATCCCCACGCACGACGCGAATCTCGCGCGAGAGGCGGCCCGTGCGGGCGTTCGGCACATCGTCAAGCTGTCATCCGGCCGCACCGGTGACGACACCGCGACCGATCCGATTCCCACCTGGCACCGCGCCGGAGAACAGGCGGTCCGCGACAGCGGAGTCCCGTGGACGATGGTGCGCCCCTTGGGATTCATGGCCAATGCATTGCACTGGGCCGGTTCGATTCGCGATCACGGCGCGGTCTACGCCCCGTTCGGCCAGGGCCGCATCGCCGTTGTCGACCCGCACGACATCGCCGCCGTCGCCGCTGCGGCACTCACCACCGACGGCCACGAGGGCGAGATCTACACACTGAGCGGCCCGCAGCCGCTGTCCCCCGGTGAGCAGACCGAAATCCTCGCCGACATACTGGGCCGCCCGCTGCGCTACGTCGAAGTGGAACCCGGCGCCGCTCGCCAGTCGATCATCGACAACGGCGTCCCCGACGAAATGGCCGACGCGATCATGGCCTTGCGCGCCACCGCCCTGGAAGCGTTCACCTCGGTCGTACACCCCACCGTCGAGCACATCACCGCAACCCCACCCCGGACTTTCCGCACCTGGGCCGAGAACCACCGCCCCCACTTCGCTCCCGCTGCCTAGCGCCCGCTCTTGCACGGGCAAGCGTCCTTGCTGCCGGCAGTCGCGCGCTGCCCCTCGCGTAGCGGACTAAGCGCCGCTCGCCGCTCGCCGCTCGCCGCTCGCCGCTCGCCGCTCGCCGCTCGCCGCCCGGCGTCGAGCGCCCGGCGATCAAGATCAGGTGGAATCTATGGTGGCATCGCCCGAGAAGTCCCCGCCACCAGTGCCACCTGATCTTGATCCGCCCGCTCGCGTGAACTGCGCCGATGTCGGTGGGGCCGGGTAGCCTGAGGGTCGTGCCTGAGCTACCGGAGGTGGAGGCGTTGGCGCAGTTCCTGCGGGAGCACGCGGTCGGCGCTGTGGTGGGGCGTGTCGATGTGGCGGCCTTGAGTGCGGTCAAGACGTTCGATCCGCCGGTTACGGCGCTGTCCGGGCGCGATGTGACCGGGGCGGGCCGGTGGGGGAAATTTCTCGGGATGGAGTGCGACGGGCTCTGGCTGATCACCCATCTGTCGCGCGGCGGGTGGTTGCGGTGGATCGATGAGCCGAGCCAGACGCCACCCAAACCGGGCGGCAAGAGCCCGCTCGCATTGCGGGTGCACTTCTTCACCCCCGAGGGCATGACGCCCGCGTTCGACCTGACCGAGGCGGGCACCAAGAAACGGCTCGCGGTGTACATCGTCGACGATCCGAAACTCGTGCCCGGCATCTCGCGCCTCGGCCCGGACGCACTCGAGGTGACCGAGGAGCAATTCGGCGAAATCCTGCACGGCGCATCGCAACGCATCAAGACCGCGATCGTCGATCAGTCCCTGCTCGCCGGAATCGGCAATGCCTACTCCGACGAGATCCTGCACACCGCCAGGATCTCGCCCTTCGCCAGCACTAAAACCATGTCGGCGGAGACTATTTCGGTGCTGTACGAGGCCATGCGTTCGGTGCTCACCGACGCCGTACAGCGCTCGGTCGGCCAGGACGCCGCCCGCCTCAAGGGCGAAAAGCGTTCCGGCATGCGGGTACACGCCCGCACCGGCCTGCCCTGCCCGGTCTGCGGCGACACCGTCCGCGAGGTTTCCTACGCCGAGCGCTCCTTCCAGTACTGCCCGACCTGCCAGACCGGTGGAAAGGTACTCGCGGACCGCCGCATGTCGCGCCTACTGAAGTAGTTCAGATCAACGTCGGCACCCGGATGCCTTGCCAGGCAATACGTTTGGCCTTGTCCGGGTCATTCTCCAACCGGGTGATCTCATCGATGATCAGCGTGGTCCGCCGGTCTTCGGTATAGGCGGGCCAGGAGGGGAGTGGTCGCCCGGTCCGCGCGAATGCGAGCCAATTGTCCTGGAACTGCCGAGTGACCGACCGCATCCCTCGCCGCCCGCCCGCCGCCGTGAAGGCCCGGCCGACTGGCGAATTGGCGGCACCGAAAACCGGAATCAGCTCCGTGGCATGGGTCGCGCCGACCCCAGCGAGACGCAGTGCGCGCGGTGCGAAGTCGTAACGGTAGGAGTAGGTCGGTGCGTAGCGACTGTGCCCCACCGCCACGGTGACAGACGGCCGCCAGAACACATAATCCCCACCGGCGCGAACGGCGACCTTCGCATCCGGATAGCCCGGATAGGCTGCTATGACTCGGGATTCGAGCTCCGCACCACCGTCACGGGTGAGCAGGGCATGCAGGCGTCCCGGAGTGGTCGGCAGTTCGTCGGCGAACTTCGCGAACAATGTCCCCTCATCGCGATTGGTACCGATGATGAGCGGAACCTGGTGTGCGGCACCGCTGGTAATCGCATCGATCGGGGACTGTGGCAGGTAGTCGTCGTCCACGACCGGCGCGATCGGGAACAATCCGGGACGCTCCCGCAGCACCTTATTGCTGGTCTTGTCGACCGCGTGCCGAATGTCGTTGGCACCGGCGGTGATCAGTGCCTTTGCCGCGGTATCGGGTGTCGCGCCGAGCGCGTCTATACATCGGCGAGCGAAAGCGCGACCGTCCTCGGTACCCATACCCCAATCAGCGGGCGGACTCTGCGCGATGCCGCGATGGAACAGTCCCTTCGCCGCAGGCGTGGCCAGTAGGGAGAGCACGGCATGGGCACCGGCGGATTCGCCGAAAATGGTGACATTGCCGGGATCTCCGCCGAACGCTGCGATATTGCGCTGCACCCACTCCAGCGCCGCGACCTGATCGCGCAGTCCGAGGTTGCTGTCGAAAGGTCGCTCGGGCGTACTGAATTCACCGAAATCGACATAGCCGAACGCACCGAGCCGGTAGTTCAGCGACACCACGATCACATCGCCGCCGACCGCCAGTCGCGCACCGGAATACAGACCGAGCGCCGAGGTGCCGATCAGATATCCGCCGCCGTGAATGAACACCATTACCGGCCGGGGTGTCGACGATGGTTCGATCGGCGCGACGACATTGAGTGTCAGGGCGTCTTCACTGGTCGGCTGATACCGGCGCGGCCCGATCCTGGCGCCGGTCCGATGCTGCATCGCGGCGAACCCGAATGCGGTGGCCTCGCGGACACCGGTCCACGGGGCCACCGGCTGTGGTGCGCGAAATCGCAGGTCGCCGACCGGTGGGGCGGCATAGGGCAGGGAGCGCCAGCGCAGGACGCGACGGCCGCGGTAACCGCGGACAACTCCGTCGGCGGTCGTTATCTCGGACATCTTTCCGATGGTAACTACGAGCGGCGGGCCTCCAACAGACGCAACCAGAGCTCGCTCACCGTCGGATACGCTGGCACTGCGTGCCATAACGTCGCCAGCGGCACCTTGCCGACCACGGCAACGGTCGCCGCGTGGATCAACTCGCCGACCTCCGGTCCGACGAAAGTGGCCCCGAGCAGCGTGTCGGTCGCGGTATCGATGACGATCTTCGCCCGCCCCGCGTAATCGTCGCGGGCCAGCGCCGATCCGGCGACCGCGATATCGAGCTCCACGGTTTCCACCGCATAGCCCGCTTTACGCGCCGCCGCCTCGGTCTGCCCGACGGACGCGACTTCCGGGGCGGTGAATACCACCTGCGGCACCTGCCCGTGGTCGGCCGTCGCCGCGTATCGCGCATCCGCCAGCGCGCGCCCCTCGGCCCGCGCGGCAATGACATCACCACACACCCTGGCGTGGTACTTCCCCATATGTGTAAGCGCCGCACGGTGATTCACATCGCCGACCGCATACAGCCACTCGCCGTCGACGCCGCGCACCGTCAACCGGTCGTCCACCTCGACATAGCCGTCCGCCAGTCCGACCGAGCCCAGGCCGAGTTCCGCCGTCGCCGGTCCGCGCCCGGCGGCGACCACGATCTCATCGGCCTCGATCTCGCCTTCGTCGGTCTCGACGGTCACCACACCGCCGTGAATCCAGCCCTCGCCGGAGTCCTTCGCATCGGCGCGCACCACCCGTCTGGGTTGGGTGCCGAACAGAACCCGAACACCGGCATCGGACAGCGCGGCAGCAACGCGTTCCCCCGCGAACGGTTCGGTATTGCCCAGCAACGCATTGCCACGGACAAGCATGGTGATCTCACTCGCGCCCAGCGCAGCAAGCCAGGTAGCCGCTTCACACGCGACCACACCGCCGCCGATGATCACCACCCGGCGCGGAACCTCGTGCAGATTCGTCGCATCCCGGGAAATCCACGGCAGCGCATCGCGCAATCCGGGCACATCGGGAACCGCGGCCTTGGTCCCGGTGGCCAGCACCACCGCGTGCCGGGCGCGCAGCTGTCGGCCGCCGACCTCGACCAGTCGCTCGCCCGCCAGCCGTCCCGTCCCGCGGATCACCTCGATGCGATTGTCGTTGGCCCAGTCGACCTGCGAGCTGTCGTCGTGCTTGTGCGTGAAGGCATCGCGCCGCCTCAGCACCGCGTCGACATCGAGCCCGCTCGCAGTGATTCCGGCCATCGCCTCGGCGCCGGACAGCACATGGGCCGGTCGCAGCAGCGCCTTACTCGGCATACATGCCCAATACGAACATTCACCGCCGACCAGTTCCCGTTCCACGATCACGGCGGTGCGCTCGCTGTCCGCGATGGCGTAGGCGGCGGCGTTCTCGCCCGCCGGCCCACCACCGATCACGATTACGTCGTATTCGGCGGCGGAATCGGAGGTCACTGTAGGTAACCCTCGACCTGGCGGGCCGGGCTCTCCTGCGCCTCCTCGGGCGTGGCCCCGGCGTCGATGCGCGCCCGGCGCTGCCGCAGCAGATCCCAGGCCTGATCGAGCATTACTTCGAGTGCGGCGAGCTGCCGCCTCTCGGTTACCGGATCGACCGCACCCGCCGTCGCCTTGGACCGCAAATCATGCTCGCGATCGACCAGATTTTTGATTCGCGCCAGGATGTCCTGTTCGGTCATGGGGACCATGCTACGACCGCGTTGGCGCGGTCACAGTCCTTCGGGAATCGGCCCGGGGCCGATCGGCGCCGTGGCGGCTGGTTCCGCGTGCCCGAAAAAAGCCCGATCCGAATGGTTCGGACCGGGCCTGATGCTTTTCCTCGCGGGACTACGCGCGGTCGAACTCGCCGTCGGAAACGCCTGCGGTGAAGGCGTCCCATTCGCCGGGGGTGAAGACGAGTGCGGGGCCACCTGGGTTCATGGAGTCGCGGACCCGGACGCGCAGATCGCCGGATGGCCAGGTATGCAACGTCGGGGCAAGGCGCTATGGATGCGTAAGGCATTCTCCGGCAATCGGAATCGCGGTACGAAGCTCGGTCCAGCTCAGCGCGGTGTAGCCGAGTGCGATGCCGAACGTGTGCGGACCGACTGCCGCTGCGAGTGGATGTTGTTGTGCCACAAGGTGATGGCGGGACAGTCCATCCAGCGCCACACCGCGCGTATGGCCCACTGTCACGGCACGGCGTTCGGCTTCGGCCGAATCCAGTGGCACCACCACGTGTGAACCGGCATCGTCGCCGAGTACTTCGAGTCCGCGGCGGCGAAGCTCGTCCACGACCAGGGCGCGGCGCGGGGGTACTGCGCGGCGCAGTCGGCGCAGGTGTCTCGCGAGATCGCCGTGCTCGGCGAATGCGGCAAGTACTCGCTGGCCCGCGGAGCTCGGGCCGGTGCCGGTTCGTTCGCGGTATGCGACTACGGCTTCGGTGATATCCGGGGTGGCGACGAGCCAGCCGATACCCAAGGTCGGCGAGAGGATCTTGCTCGTGGTGCCGAGATGGACGACGACGTCCGGTGCCATTGCGGCCAGCAGTGGCAAAGGAGCGGTGTCGTAACGCAATTCGCCGTCATAGTCGTCCTCGATTATGAGTATGTCTGCGCGCCTGGCGAATTCGACAAGTTGTACGCGCCGTGCCGCTTGCATGCGCGTGCCGAGTGGAAATTGATGTGCCGGAGTGCAATACACGGCCTTGATGCCGTGCGGCAGTCGGTCGACTCGCAGGCCGTCGGCATCGATCGGCACCGGTAGTACCCGGAAACCGGCCGCGACGAACGCGCCCGCGGCACGCTGATAGCCCGGGTCTTCCATGGCAATGGCGTCGCCGGGCCGCAGTAGGGCGGCCGCGAGTTCGCCTACGGCCGAACTGGTTCCGGCCGTCGCGAGCACCACGGACTTGCTGCCCGCACCGAGGCCGCGGTGGCGCAGCAGGTGTTCGGCGACCGCCGCGCGGTATTCCGGTTCGCCGCCGCGATTCTTGCGGATGATGGGGGAGTCGTCGGCGGCCGCGCGCCAGGCACGTCGCCAGGCTGCCTGGTCGAGGGCCTCGATGCAGGGCGCGCCGGGGCCGAGATCGAGCAGGTGCGGCGCGTGCTCGGTGGTGCTGTGTGTGCTCGGTCGTGCGGGCGGTTCGGCGGGGGCGGTGGTCAGGTAGGTGCCCGAGCCGCGGCGGCCCGCGATCCAGCCCTCGGCGTGCAGTTGGTCGTAGGCCGCGGCGACCACCGTGCGGCTAACGCCGAGGCGCTGGGCCAGCGCTCGCGATGAGGGGAGCCGATCGTCCGCGCGCAGGAGTCCGTTGCTCGCCGCGGCACGCAAGCCCTCCGCGACTTGAACCGATAATGGCTGCTCAGCCTCGCGGTCGAGGACGAGCGGAAGTTCCTCCAGCATCGCGCACCTCCCGAATTGGACTGTTCGAATTTCTATGAATTGGCTATTTCAGAATGCCACTTCCGGCTCCACGCTAGAGATATGACGAACTCTCGGCCGCCGCTTTCGCCTACCCCACGTACCACCTTGACACGTTCCAAGGAGCGTGGCCGGATCGACCGTGCCGAATTGGATGCGGTCCTCGACGCGGGCCTGGTCTGCCACCTCGGCGCGCTCCTCGGCGGCAGTCCGGTGGTGCTCCCGACCGTCTACGGCCGCGACGGCGACACGCTGTACCTGCACGGTTCGACCGGAGCCGGAAACCTGCGGGCCGCGCTGACCGGCGATATCTCCATCGCCGTCACCCTGGTCGACGGCATCGTCTACGCCCGCTCGGCCATGCACTTCTCCGCCAACTTCCGCTCGGCCGTTGTGCGCGGCCGTGCCATCGAACTCACCGATCCCGATGAGCGCATGCGCGCACTGCGGGTCATCGTCGAACACTCCGCCCCGGGTGCGTGGGATCGCGTGCGGCAGCCGAACAAAAAGGAAATGGCCGCCACCATGGTCCTCGCGCTCGACCTGACCGAGGCATCGGTGAAGGTCCGAACCGGCGGCCCCAAAGACGATGCCGCCGATATCGAAACCGGCGGCGTCTGGGCAGGCGTCCTGCCCTTGCGTCAGGTCTGGGACGCCCCGATCTCCTCGGGCGATCTGGAGCCGGGCATCGAGGTTCCGCAGGACGTACTCGATCGAACCGATATCGTCCCCGCCCGTTGACCCGACCTGTCCCTCCTCAGTGAAGTCGGCGCGAACCGGAATTGACGGACGAACGTGAGATCGATTGTCGGACAGTCGGTTACCACGATTCGATCAGCGGGATGTCGTGCTCCTGCCGCTGCCATTGCTCGGTGAGGCGACCGAGTCGGTCCGGGGAGGCGATGCCGCGCACGCCTGCGATCTTGTCGTCCCGGATCTCCAGGATCACGACGCCCAGGGCCCGGTCGTCGAGGGTGGCGAGCATGGCCGGGCAGCCGTTGACCACGACGGCATGGATCGAGGGCGAGCCACCGGCGAGTCTCCGCTTGGCCGGCGATGGCTTGAAGCCGGCCCGCACCGCGCTGGCGATCCGCTCCGGGGTCGAGTACCGGATCAGCTTCTCGGCCAGCCCGAGCCCGGCGCCGTCGGAGATACCGGTCGCGTCGTCGGTCAGCAGCGCTACCAGCCGTTCGGTCCGGCCCGAGGAGGCGGCGTCGACGAACGCCTCGACGATTCGACGCGCGGAGGCACGGTCGATGTCGGTGTTGTTGCCGGCGGCGGCGATTCGACGCCGCGCTCGGTGGATGTGTTGCTGACTCCCGGACTCGGTGATGCCGAGAATCTCGGCTATCTCGGCGTGGCTGTACGCAAAGGCCTCGCGCAGCACGTATGCGGCCCGTTCAACCGGCGACAGACGCTCCATGAGCGTCAGCACCGCCAAAGTCACCGATTCGCGCTGCTCGACGGTGTCGGCCGGGCCAAGCATCGGGTCGCCGTCGAGGAGCGGTTCGGGCATCCAGGCGCCGACCGCGCGTTCGCGCCGCACCTTCGCCGAACGGAGCCGGTCGAGCGCCAGGTTGGTGACGATCTTGGTCAGCCATGCCTCGGGCACTTCGACGTACCCCCGGTCGGCGGCCTGCCACCGCAGGAACGCGTCCTGCACCGTGTCCTCGGCGTCGGCGGCCGAGCCGAGCAGACGGTAGGCGAGCGAGGCCAGCCGATTCCGGCTGGCCTCGAAACGCGCCACGGTGGCAGTGTCCATGAGCGCGACTCTATGCGGCGACCACGGCGGGCGAGTGCTCTCCGGTGGTGGCCAAGCGGTACCGGTGACTCGGCATTCCGAAGGTCGGGTGGCTCAGGCTCCAAGCGGAAGTGTCGAGGATTGCCTTCTTGACGCGCGCGGCCGTCCGGCCACACAGGGCCCACGACTTCGATCGCGCGTTACCGTCGACCAGTTGGAAGATCGCGTCCTTGCGGCCGAGGCTGATGTGGTTGCCGACATACGACAGCGAGGTCGTCGAGATCTTGCGTCCGGTCAGGTCCCCGATGATCGCGGCCGTCGCCTGCATGCTGGTGAATCCCGCGGAAGCACACGACATCGGCAACGGCCGACCGTTCTCGCCGATGACGAAGGCGCTGTCACCGGCAACGTAGACATCCGGGTGCGAGACCGACCGCATCTGACGGTCGACCGTGATCTGGCCGTTGGGTACCACCTCGAGGTCGCTGGCGGCGGCAATCGGGTGGACGGCGAAGCCGGCGGCCCACACGGTCGCGTCGGAGGCGAAACCGGTGCCGTCGGCGGCGACCGCCGCCGCCTCCTCGACGCGCTCGATGGTGGTGTGCTCGTGGACCGTGATACCGAACCGGTCGAAGGTACGCAGCAGGTGACTGCGGGCCTTCGTGCCCAGCCAGCCGCCCAGTTCGCCGCTGGTGGCGAGGCTGACCCGAAGTCCTGGACGAGATTCGGCGAGCTCGGTTGCGGCCTCGATCGCGGTCAGGTTGCCCCCGACTACCAGCACCTTCCCGTTCTCGCCCAGCTCGTCCAGGCGTGTGCGCAGGCGCAGCGCGGACGGCCGCGCGGCCACATGGAAGGCATACTTTTCGACGCCCGGAACGCCGTGGTCGGCGGCGGTGCTGCCGAGTGCGTAGAGCAGGGTGTCGTATTCGAGCCGGTCGATGCCCTCGCCGTCGGCGACTGTGACAGTCCGGTGCTCGGCGTCGACATTGGTCACCCTCGCCAGTCGTAACCGGATGCCGGTGCCCGCGAACACCTCCGCCAGCGGCCGGTGGCGCAGATCCTGCCCGGCGGCGAGCTGATGCAGGCGCAGCCGCTCGACGAAATCGGGTTCGGCATTGACGACGGTGATCTCGAAGTCGTCGTGGTGGAGTTGGCGCGCCAGGTATCCGGCGGAGAAGGCTCCGGCGTATCCGGCCCCGAGGACGACGATGCGGTGCTTCATGATTCGCTCCTGTCTGGTTCGCGTGCTTCCTGAACGAGACAGCCCGCGAATTCCTGACAGCATCAACCAGTGACGTGGATCACCCTCGAGAATCGCGTGGGTCGATACCCAGGGTGGCGCAGGCGCCGTCCACGGCCGCTCGGCGGAGTTTGTCCTTCGGCACGTCGGCGAATTGGATCGTGCAGTCCTGGAGGCCGCCGAAGGCGATCACGGCACGGGTGGCCTGCTCCAGTGTGGGTTCGGGGCCGCACAGCAGCTTCACCAGCCGCCCGCGCCAGGCCAGTACGAGGTCGATCAGGCCCAGGTCGGCGAGGGTGGTCAGCTCGGCGAGCATGAGCACGATGTCTTTGCGGTGGCGGTAGTGGAAGTCGAAGTAGCCCTCCAGCAGCGCGCGTGGCTCGACCTCGCTCAGCGCCTCCTGCTTCTCCAGGAACGCCTCTTCCTCGTCGATGATCGGCTGCACGATGCTGCGGACCAGTTCCTCGCGTGAGGAGAAGTGGTAGTAGAGCGCCGGTTTGGTGATGCCCAGCCGGTCGGCGATCTCCTGCAGGCCGGTCCGGTGTACACCCTGCTGTGCGAAAAGCTCGCGGGCGACCTCCTGGATCCGCTGCTTGGTGTCGGAAGGACGAGGCATGCCGCGAGCCTATCTTACTTAACGATAGGTAAGTAACGGTGCTAAGCTTACTTATCGTTAAGTAAGGAGAAATGCTCATGCGGATTCTCATCTCCGGCGCCGGCGTCGCCGGTCCGGTGCTGGCGTACTGGCTCACCAGCCACGGCTTCTCCGTCACCGTTGTCGAGCGCGCGCCGGCTCTGCGCAAGACCGGCGGCCACGCGGTCGATCTGTTCCGGCCCGCGATGGACATCTCGGAGAAGATGGGCGTGCTCTCACGGGTCGAGAAGCGGGCCACCGGCGCGAAGCGGATGACCCTCTACCGGGAGGGCGCACGGCGTCCCGTCCAGGTGGACCTCTCCAAGATCTTCGGCGCCACCTCCGACCGGCACGTCGAGATCATGCGTGACGACCTGAGCGAGATCTACTACGACGCCGCGCGCAACGACGTCGAGTACGTCTTCGGCGACTCGATCACCGCGATCTCACCCGACGGCGAGGTGCGGTTCGAGAACTCCGCGCCGCGCCGCTTCGACCTCGTCGTCGGCGCCGACGGGCTGCATTCCGATGTGCGCCGCCTCGTCTTCGGTGACGAGTCCCGCTTCAGCGATTTCATCGGGGCGTACCTAGGGGTGCTGACGCTGCCCAACGGCTTCGGTCTCGACGGCGAGCTCCGCATCCACGTCGGCGTCGGCCGAACCGCAGGCATGTACGGCGCGCGGCACCTCGGCGACGCGCGGGCTTTGTTCCTGTTCCGAAGCGAGCGTGAACTCGACTACCACCACCGTGACGAGCCCCGGCAGAAGGACTTGCTGCGCAATGCGTTCGGCGGCATGCACGCCGACGTGGACCGCTGGCTCGACGAGCTCGACCGCACCCCGGCGTTCTACTTCGACTCGATCACTCAACTGCACATGGACACCTGGTCGCGGGGGCGGGTGACGCTCGTCGGCGACGCGGGCTACTGCCCCGGCCCGGCCGTCGGCGGCAGCACCACCCTGGCCGTCGTCGGCGCGTACGTTCTTGCCGGAGAGCTGGCGCGGGCGGGCGGCGACCACGAGCGCGCCTTCCCCGCCTACGAGCGCGCGATGGCGGAACACATACGCGGCAGCCACGCGGTCGCGCTGAGCGCGGCCAAGACACTGATCCCCACATCCCGCCTCGGAGTGTCGGGACTGGTCCAGGGCAGCCGCCTGATTTCCGCCCTGCCCGCGGGGCCCAGCCGTGCTTTCATCCGCCTCACCACCAAGAGCGCACGTCTCTACAAGTCGATGACCGTCGAGGACTACCCACCGTCGCCCGCCGCGGCGGTCACCAGAGGGTGATCGGGAGGCCGATGGCGGTTGCGGTTTCGTGGGCCAGGTTGCGGAGGGTTTCGGAGGTGTCGATGTGGGCGGGGGCGAGGCTGACGACGGCGAGGGTGTAGGTGTCGGCGATGCGGCAGAGATAGCCGGATAGCCGGGTGCGGGGGAGGAGGTCCGCGGTGAGGCCGGGGTGGATGGCGCGGGCGGCGACGCCGGTGCAGCGGTGTGGGCCGAGGGTGCGCAGGGAGTCGGGGAGCGTACCGATGTTGGAGCAGAGGATGTCTCGTTCACCGGCACCCTTGGACAAGGCGTAGGCCCAGCGATCCGGAATGACCTGCAGCAGTTCCTCCGGCATCCCGCCGGGGCCGGACATGCGCCGCTCGTAGGCGATTCGGGCCTTCTCGCGAATCGTGGCCGGAGTATCGGTGCGCTCGATGGTGACCTCGGTCATCGCGAGGTCATTGTCGACGCGCGGCTCGTCGCGGGTGTCGACCGGAAGGCTGGCATCTATCTTCTCGCCGGGAAATCCACTGGCCCACAACATCTTCGCGATCAGTGCGATGAACAGGCTATTGGCCGTACCGCCCTGCGCCGCAGCCGCCGACTCCCAGTCGGCAGCGGGGCACTGCAGTACAACGCTGAAGGTCGGCGCGCTCTGAGCCCCTACGCGTCCAGCGACCGACCCGCTTTCAGGCGTCGATATCCCGTGTTCGCGAGTCGATGCAGTCCGGGCGGGACGTTCGGGGATTCCGCGACGAAGCGCGTGAAATGTGCCGCGCACGACGATCGACCACTGCCGCCGAGCATCGGACCAATCCGATGCCGCAGCTCGGGCTTCCCGGCCCAGCGCGGCATTCACTGGCGCGTCGGACCGGTCTGGTTCCCTTGCTTTCGATGTCGACGAAGGTCTCCGCATCGTCATCGAGTCGCCCATACTCGATCGGCCGGCCGCTCCGGCCATTTGTATGGTGTCCAAGTAATTTGCCTCTGGCGCAGCAGATTTCATTGATGGCGCACCGATCGTCGACGATGCCGACCTCATGCCTGACCCGATATCCGCCTGCACCGACGACGCGGTCAGGCTCGGGCCGCCCAGCGCATCATCCACCGCGAGCGCAAGCGCTCTCCCGTCGGCGAGCGCATGCGAACAGGTCAGCGACACAATCGATCCGCCGTCATCCACGGCGGCGGTCGACAATCGCCAACCCGGACCGTATTCGGGATCGAGGTTCGCGCCCCGCTCATCGGCCCACTGGAGCAGGTCCTCGGTAGCGATAGTGCCATCGGTGCACTCGAGCGGATACGCCCGAGCGTTCGCCCGCCAACTTCGACGCGCACCCGGAACCGAAGGCCGAATCACTCTGCGCCCCAACTGTCCGACCCGCAGTGCCGCGTGCACCTGCCGCAGTAACTCGGGATCGACGGGATCGGCCGTGCGCCAAAGACCCTGGAGCACGATCGGGGTGCCGAGCCCGCGATGCGTGCGCAGGAAGATCTCGTCGACGACGCTCAACCGTTGGGCAGCAGCCATTGTCAGGTACGCGCACCGTGACGGCCCGCACCGGCGGCGAACCGTTGCGCGCCGTCCAGGGCTCCGTCGGCCAGGGCCTTCAGGCCGTGTCGGTACTCGTTGAGCAGCGCAGCCTCTTCGTCCATACCGTCCTGCTCCAGCAGCGACATGCGGTCCGAGCGCAGGCAGGTCTGCGGTAGTGCGGCCAGTTCGGCGGCGAGTTGTTCGGCGGCACTGCGGGATTCGCCATTCGGCACCACCCGATTGATCAGCCCGATCTGCAGCGCCTCGGTGGCGCCGACGGCGCGACCGGTGAGCACCATATCCATCGCGCGCCCGGTGCCGACAATGCGCGGCAACCGAATCGTGCCGCCATCGATCAGCGGCACACCCCAGCGGCGACAGAACACGCCGAAGGTACTGTCCTGCTCGGCAACTCGCATATCGCACCACAGCGCCAACTCCAGTCCGCCCGCGACCGCGTATCCGGAGACCGCGGCGATCACCGGTTTGGACAGCCGCATTCGGGTCGGTCCCATCGGACCGTCACCGTCCTCGGTGACCCGATTGGAGCGCTCGGTGCCGAGCGCCTTCAGGTCCGCGCCCGCGCAGAAGGTGCCGCCGTCGCCCCATAGCACGGCGACCGCAGCGTCCGGATCGGCATCGAATTCGCGGAATGCGTCGACCAGGGCCGCGGCGGTCGGGCCGTCGACCGCATTGCGTGCCTGGGGCCGGTGCAGGATCACGGTGGTCACGGGCCCGTTGCGTTCGATTCGCACAGTCACGAGCACGACCATACGCCGTCAGAAGTACCCTTGTGTGAAGAAATGAATTTATGGTTCACTTCTTGTATGGCCTACCGCAGAACTCCTGCTGTGCAGGCCCGCCTCGATGCCCAGGCGGGCCTGATCGTGCAGGCAGCGACCAAGGTGCTGTCTCACGCGGGCTATGCCGGACTGTCCATGGCGGCCGTCGCCGCCGAGGCGGGCGTGGCCACCGGAACCGTCTACAAGAACTTCAGCGGCAAGGCCGACCTGGTGAGCGCGGTATTCCGGAAGGTGGTCGCGCACGAAGTGGCCGCAGTGGTAACCGCAAGTGCCTCGGGAACGGCCGTCGAGCGGGTGACCGCGGCGGTGGAAACCTTCGCGGGCCGGGCGCTGAAGAATCCGAAACTCGCCTACGTCCTGCTCGTCGAACCCGTCGATACCGTGGTCGATGCCGAGCGGCTGCGCTTCCGCCGCGCCTTCGCCGAAGCCTTCGAATCCGCTGTCGCGGAAGGTGTTTCGCGTGGTGAATTGCCCGCGCAGGATGCCAAGACCAGCGCGGCCGCGCTCGTCGGCGCGATCGGCGAGGTCCTGGTCGGCCCGCTGGCCGATGCCCCGCACAGCGAATCCGTTGTGCCCGAACTCATCAGTTTCGCGTTACGCGCACTCGGTGTGCGCGATGAATCCGACTCAGGAGTGTCCGATGCCGACGCATGAAGTCTTCAACCAGGTTCCCGACATCGTGCCCTTCGATGTCGCGCGGAACCCGGCCCTGCTCGAGGGACTGCACCGCGAAGGCGCGGGCTGGGCCGAACCCGAAGTGCGTGAACTCGGCAGGCTCGCAGGCGGATTCGAAGCCCAGGAGTGGGGCCGCCTCGCCAACGAGTACCCGCCCGTCCTGCATACGCACGACCGCTACGGCAACCGCATCGATGAGGTCGAATTCCATCCGTACTGGCACGAGCTGATGAAAGTCGCTGTCGCGCACGGACTCCACGGCTCGCCCTGGCTCGACGACCGGCCCGGCACCCATGCCGCCCGTGCGGCCAAGTTCTACACCTGGGGTGTCGCCGACGCCGGGCATATGTGTCCGATCTCGATGACCTACGCCGTCGTGCCCGCGTTGCGCCACAATCCGGAACTCGCGGCCAAGTACGAACCGCTACTCGGCTCCCGCACTTACGATTTCGGCCTGCGCGAACCGTCGACCAAGGCCGGTCTCATCGCGGGCATGTCGATGACCGAGAAGCAGGGCGGCTCCGACGTCCGCGCCAACACCACCACCGCCACACCGCAGCCCGACGGCAGCTACCGCATCGTCGGCCACAAGTGGTTCACCTCGGCGCCCATGTCGGATATGTTCCTCACCCTGGCCCAGGCGCCGGGCGGTCTGTCCTGCTTCCTGCTGCCGCGCGTCCTTCCGGACGACACCCGCAACCCCATCCGGATCCAACGCCTCAAGGACAAGCTCGGCAACAAGTCGAACGCGTCCTCGGAGATCGAATACGAGAATGCCACCGGCTGGCTGGTCGGCGAGGAAGGGGCCGGGGTCAAGACCATCATCGAAATGGTCAATATGACCCGTCTGGACTGCGTCATCGGCTCCGCCACCGGCATGCGTGTCGGCGCCGTCTACGCCGCGCACCACGCGCGACACCGAGAAGTGTTCGGGGCCAAGCTGATCGACCAGCCCGCTATGCGCAATGTGCTCGCCGACCTGGTGATCGAATCCGATGCCGCCACCACGGTCATGATGCGCCTGGCGGGTGCGACCGACCGTGCGAGCACCGACCCCGCCGAGGCCGCGTTGCGCCGAATCGCCTTGGCGGTCACCAAGTATTGGGTCTGCAAGCGCGCTCCCGCGCATGCGGCCGAGGCCCTGGAATGCTTCGGCGGCAATGGTTATGCCGAGGAATCCGGTATGCCGCGCCTCTACCGTGAGGCCCCGCTCATGTCCATCTGGGAAGGATCCGGCAATGTGGCGGCGCTGGATGCTCTGCGCGCCATGGGCCGTCAGCCCGAAACGGTAGAGGCCTTCTTCAACGAAGTCTCGCTGGCCTCTGGCGCCGACCCCCGTCTCGACGATGCCATCGCCCGCCTCGGCAAGGAACTGTCCGACTTCGACGAAATCGAATACCGCGCTCGCCGCGTCGTCGAACTCATGGCCCTGGTCCTACAGGGCGCGCAACTCGTCCGGCACGGCCACCCCGCAGTCGCCGACGCCTTCTGCGCCACCCGTCTCGGCGACGACTGGGGCATCGCCTTCGGCACCCTCCCCACCGGCGTGAACACCACCGACATCATCGCCCGCGCCCTCACCTGACCCGGCCACTCGCGTCAGCGCGCGAGGGAAGCAGGCTGGGTGCGCCATTGCCGAGGTGAAAGATCGTTGTTGCGCCGGAACAACCGGGTGAAGTAGCCCGCGTCCGGGATCCCGACCCGCCGGGCGATCTCGCCGACCGGCAGATCCGTCTCGGCCAGCAACCGGCGCGCCTCGGTCATCCGCCGCTCGGTGATCCACGCCTGCACCGTGCGTCCGGTGCGGCGGCGCACCACGGTGGTCAGATGTCCCGGCGTCATGCCGACCGCATCCGCCACATCGCGCAGTGACAGTGGCGCGGTGTGCCGCTGGTCGATCACATCGAACACCTCGGCGAGCAGTGGTTCGCCGCTGCGCCGCAAATCACCCACCACATCGGCGGCCAACCGCGCGAGATCGATCAGCAGCAGTGTCAGATGTGCCGACGCCGCCTGCCGGTACCCCTCCTGCCGCTGTGCCAGCTCGGCATCGATGGCGGCAATCGCACTGTCCCACAATGGTCTTCGCTCCACCGGGACCGTCAACTCCAGCACTCCACCCGAATGCTCGTGCAGGAACGGGAACAACAGCGGATGCGCTCGCCACGCGGGCCAAGGCGCACGTCCGGCATCGCCGAGCGCCGCGGGATCGAAGAACACCCCGACCGCGCCTTCGAACTCATGCGGCGGGGCCGCCGCGATCACCTGACCTGCCGCGACGACGTACACCACACCGGCGGACCGGACGTAGAGCAATACCGGAAAGTTGTGAATATGCGGGCGGTGGCCGAGCTCGGCATGACGATCGAAGCGCAGCAGCGACACCGGCGGCGTGACCTGATCACTCCGATAGTCGTACACCGGAACACCACGGCGGTGCCGCACCACCCGGGTAGCCTCGATCATGAGACCGAAAATAGTCCATATTCGGCCGATAATCACCCAATTATCAAGCTGGATCTGCGAGCACCATGAGAATCATGACCAAAGATCATCCACATTCAGTACTCAAAGCCATGGGCAACCAGCACGACTACCTGCCCGCAGCGGGTCGCGACGCACTGCTGCCCACCTACGATCTGCTCACCCGCCTGCTCGGCATGTACAAACTCCACGAAACTCTCGTCGCGCGGGCCGAACTCGAACCTGGTCATCACGTACTGGAAATCGGTTGTGGCACAGGCAATCTCACTCTGCGGGCGAAACGAACCCAACCTGCGGCGGAGGTGATCGGTTCCGATCCCGACCCGCTCGCACTCGCCCGCGCCGAGCGAAAGGCGAACGGCCTGAACGGAATCCGCTTCGAGCGCGCCTACGCTCAGGAACTGCCCTATCCGGACAAGGAATTCGACCGGGTGCTGTCATCGATGATGCTGCACCACCTCGAGACCGACATCAAAACCGCCGCACTGGCCGAGGCGCTGCGCGTCCTGCGCCCCGGCGGCAGCCTGCACATCCTCGATATCGGCGGCGAGGTGACCCCGGACGACGGCCTGATGGCTCGGCTGCTGCTGCACAACCACCATGCCCACGACAACCTCGGCGACGGCATCCCCCAACTCCTGCGCACTGTGGGCTTCGACTGCACAGTGGTCGCCTCCCAACGTCACCGTCGTCTGGGCCGCGTCACCTTCTATCGGGGCACCCGCCCGAACTAGCCGAGGCGCTGGAGCACCCGCTCGACCAGCGCCGTATCGCAATGCTCGATGACCTCCGTGAGCCGACCATCCGCGATCCGGAAAATGAAACAGTAGGTCTGCTCGTAAGGCTTGCCGCCAGTGGTTGTGCCGTGGCCGCGGACCTGGGCGACGACGCGGTCGTCTTCGGCTATCACGAAGTCGGCCGCGCTGCGATACTCGGCGAACTGGGTCATCAGCGGCCGCAGAAGTTCGTTCAGCACAACCGTTTTCGGTTCCCAGGTGCGCGACCACGACCAGTTCCCCGGGAAGATCCAGCGGAAGTCCTCGGCCATGGCCTCGCCCATCGCTCGGGTATTGCCCTGGGACATCTGCTCGAAGATGTCCTCGATCAGTTTTTTGTTCGCTGCTGCACTCATGCATTCGACGCTAGGTACCGACGAGATATGCGACAAGCGAGAGTCTCGCATATTTGATATGAGTAAAAAGCATGGGTGAGTTCACGATCATCGGATTGCGGGTGGTCCGGGAGGCCGCACGGAGCGGCTCGTTCTCGACGGCCGCGGAGAATCTGGGCTACACGCAGTCGGCGGTGTCCCGGCAGATCGCCCTGATGGAGCAGGCGGCGGGCCGGGCATTGTTCGAGCGCCACGCGCGCGGCGTACAGACCACCGAGGCGGGACGGATCGTGCTGCGGCATGCCGAAACGGTGCTCGGTGGACTCGGTTCCGCGCGGCAAGAACTCGACGAACTCACCGCGCGTCCGCCCGCCACGCTCCGCGTCGGGGCATTCTCGACCGCCATGGCCGCACTGGTGCCAAGGGCCATTGCCGCCACCGCATCCCGACTCGCGCGAGTACCGCTACGCGAAGGAACCAGTCCGCGATTGGTATCCGCTGTCGCGCGCGGTCGGCTGGATCTGGCAGTGGTGACCGAGACGCGGAATCTGCCCGCGGATACCGAGATCGAGCCACTCCTGGACGACCCGCTGTTCATCGCGGTCCCACCGGACCATGCGCTCGCGGGCCATGCCAGCGTCACGCCCGCGCAACTGCGTAGGGAACGCTGGATCGCGGGCAGCACCGAGGTGAGCAGCACCCTGCTCGGCGCATGGCGCGACGCCACCTGGGAACCGGAGATCGCTTTCGTCGCCCGCGACTGGTTCGCCAAGCTCGGGCTGGTCGCGGCGGGTATGGGCAGCACCGTGGTACCCGGAATCGCGGTGCCGGTCCTGCCGCCGGGTGTCGCACTGGTCCGCATCGACCATCCCGCAGCGGTTCGCGCGACGTGCGTCGTCTATCGAAGCGGCGACACCCCGAGACAGATCTTCATCGAGGCACTGCGCGACGTCGCCGCCGACCTCGCCACCGAAGTCCGCCAGCGACTGCGATAGCCGACTTGTATAGCCACACGCCCAAATTCGCAGCGGACCGACTCATGCTGAGTACTGTGATTTCGATGACACGGACTTCCGTCGAAATGCCGTTGCGCTCGCTGGTCGAGCACCTGCGGATCCGGGCGGCGGGGTGCGCCCGACGGTACGTGCTCGGCATCGCCGGTCCGCCGGGTGCGGGTAAATCCACGCTCTCCAAGGCCATTCGTGACGATCTGAACAACCGATCCGGTGCCCGGATCGCCGAGATCGCGCCGATGGACGGTTTCCACCTGCCCAATGCGGTACTGCGCGCGACGGCGAATCTGGAGCGCAAGGGCGAACCGCACACCTTCGACGTGGTGTCCTTCGTGGAAACCCTGCGTCGCCTACGCGATACCCCGCTCGGCGAGCCGGTGCCGTGGCCCACCTTCGACCGGGCCATCGAGGAACCGACCCCGGCCGGTGTCGTCTTCGATCGGCAGGAGATCGCCATCACCGAGGGCAACTACCTGCTGCTGTCCGACGGCGCCTGGTCGGGCGCGCGCGAATTCCTCGATGAGGTCTGGTACCTGGACGTGGCCCGTGAGGTGCTCGAACAACGCCTGCTGCGTCGCCACATTCGCGGCGGCCGCACCCGCGACGCCGCGAAAATCAAGGTGTACGACAGCGATCTCCCCAATGCCGATCTGATCGCCGATACCAGGCACGGAGCCGACCTCGTCCTGCGTCAGCGCGGCGGCCGCTACTACGCCGCCGAGGGGTGATGTGCGCCGCGTCGCCGAATCACGCTGGAGGTGACATGATCTCGCTCGACAAATCGTGTCGAGGCAGCCGGGAGCAAGCGGGATGTGGGAGTACGAATACAGCGCGGAGACTGCGGTCGCACCGGAGGCGCTGTGGCGGTGCTGGTCGGATGTGGAGTCCTGGCCCGAATGGAACGAGGGGCTCGACGAGATCGAAATCGACGGCCCGTTCGAGATCGGCACTTCGTTCACCATGACGCTCCCCGGCGGCGATACCGTGCGGATGCGCCTGGTGGAGATCGAACCCGGCGAACTGTTCACCGATGAAATGGACGGCGGCGATTTCACTGTCGTCACCGAGCACCGCTTGGAGCCGGTGGGCGAGGGGTGGACCCGCGTCGTCTACCGGACCGAGATCATCGGCGACGCCGCCGATACCGTCGGCCCCGAAATCGGTCCGGAGATCACCGCCGACTTCCCGGATGTCGTCGCCGCCCTGATCAAGACGGCGCAAGCGCTGGGCTGAGGCTCAGCGGTTGTCGCGGTACCAGCCGATCAGGGCGTCGGTGGACGAGTCCCCTTGCGACTGTGGCTCTTCCGGAGACGTCAGCAAGGGGGCCAGCGCGAGCGCCTGCTGCTTGCCGAGTTCCACGCCCCACTGGTCGAAGCTGTCGATGCCCCAGATGGTGCCCTCGACGAATACCTGATGCTCGTAGAGCGCGATCAACTGGCCGATCACCGAGGGGGTGAGTTGCGGCGCGAGGATTGTCGTGCTCGGCCGATTGCCCGGCATCACCTTGTGCGGCACCACTTTCGGATCGGTGCCCTCGGCCGCGATCTCCTCGGCAGTCTTGCCGAAGGCGAGCACCTTGGTCTGCGCGAACAGGTTGCTCATCAGGATGTCGTGCATGCTGCCGGTGCCGTCGATAGTGGGCAGATCAGCGGTGGGCTGGGCGAATCCGATGAAATCGGCCGGAATCAGCCGGGTGCCCTGGTGCAGCAACTGGTAGAAGGCGTGCTGGCCGTTGGTTCCCGGTTCGCCCCAGAAGATTTCGCCGGTCGAGGTGGTCACCGGGGTGCCGTCGGCGCGGACCGATTTGCCGTTGGACTCCATGGTCAGCTGCTGCAGATAGGCCGGAAAGCGCGACAGATCGTTCGAATAGGGCAGCACCGCACGCGATTCCGCGCCGAAGAAGTTCGAGTACCAGATGCCGAGCAGGCCGAGCAGTACCGGAGCGTTGCGGTCCAGCGGCTCGGTCGCGAAATGCCGGTCGACGGCGTGCATTCCGGCCAGGAATTCGGCGAAGCGCTCCTTGCCGATGGTCGCCATCACCGAAAGCCCGATCGCCGAATCCACCGAATAGCGACCGCCGACCCAATCCCAGAAACCGAACATATTCGCGGTGTCGATGCCGAATTCGGCGACCCGCTCGGCATTCGTCGAGACGGCCACGAAATGCTTGGCGACGGCGTCCTCGCCGAGCGCGGCGACCAGCCAGCGCCGGGCGGCAGTGGCATTGGTCAGCGTCTCCAGCGTCGAAAACGTCTTGGAGGCAACGATGAACAGCGTGCCTGCCGGATCGAGTCCGTCGAGCTTCGCGAGCAGATCGGCCGGGTCGACATTCGAGACGAATCGGGCGCCGATCCCGGCATCGGCATAGTGCCGCAGCGCGCGGTGCACCATATCCGGGCCGAGATCCGAACCGCCGATGCCGATATTCACCACGGTCTTGATGCGCTCGCCGGTCGCGCCGCGCCATGCACCGGAGCGCACCGCGTCGGTGAATTCACCCATCCGTCGCAGCACCTCGTGCACCTCGGCGCCCGCATCCACGCCGTCCACGATGATTGACTCGCCCTCGGGCAGGCGCAGCGCGATATGTTCGACCGCGCGGTCCTCCGAGGTGTTGATGTGGTCGCCGCGATACATCGCGTCGCGCCGTTCGGCCACCCCGGCCTCATCCGCCAATTCGACCAGCAGATGCAGGGTTTCCCGGGTGACGCGGTGCTTGCTGAAGTCGATGTGCAGGTCCCCGACCTGGACGATCAGCTCGCGGCCGCGGTCGGGATCCTCGGCGAAGAATTCACGCAGGTGTCGTCCGGCGACGGCGGCATGGTGCTCGTGCAGTTTCCGCCAGGCCGCCGATGCGGTGATGTCGCTGCTCACGTCCGCGAGGTTACAAGCACTCGGTCGGGCGCGCAGGCAAGGACCGCATACTTTCGCCGATGTTGTCCTGACGGCTACCCCGTGGCGATCATTCGCGTGTCGCTCGGACGGGGGTGCGACCCGCTCGAATGGGTCGGTGAATTTCGGATCGATGAGTCGAGCGTGATGCGCGAGCGCGCGGCTTAGGCTGGGGTACATGGTGTCCGAACGCGAAGTACTCCAATCCGTGCCGACGCAGCTGTGGATCGGCGGTCCCGTCGACGCCACCGGGGGCGGCACCTTCCCGGTGCACAATCCGGCCGACGGGCAGGTGCTGGCCGAAGTCGCCGACGCCACGCCGGAAGATGCCGTGCGTGCGCTCGACGCGGCCGTCGCGGTGCAGTCCGAATGGGCGGCGACACCGTCGCGGGAGCGCGGCGAGATCCTGCGCCGGGTTTTCGACCAGCTGACCGCGCGCGCCGAGGAATTCGCACTGCTGATGACGCTGGAGATGGGCAAAGCGCTGCCGGAAAGCCGCAACGAGGTGCGCTACGGCGCCGAATTCTTCCGCTGGTTCAGCGAGGAAGCTGTGCGGGTACACGGGCGCTACTTGCACGCGCCCTCTGGCACCGGGCGGATCATGGTGCACAAACAGCCGGTCGGGCCGTGTCTGGCCATCACGCCGTGGAACTTCCCGCTCGCCATGGGTACCCGCAAGATCGGACCCGCACTGGCCGCGGGCTGCACGATGATCGTCAAGCCCGCATCGGCCACACCGCTGACGATGTTGGCGCTGGCCAAGCTGTGCGGTGAGGCGGGGCTGCCGGACGGGGTGCTCTCGGTGATCACCTCCAGCCGTTCCGGCGCCGTTACCCAACCGCTGCTCGACGATCCGCGCCTGCGCAAGCTCACCTTCACCGGATCCACCGAGGTCGGCAAGAAGCTGGTGGAGAAGTCGGCGAACGGACTGCTGCGCACCTCGATGGAACTCGGCGGCAACGCACCGTTCGTGGTCTTCGACGATGCCGATATCGACGCCGCCGTACAGGGCGCGATGCTGGCCAAACTGCGCAATGGCGGCGAGGCGTGCACCGCGGCCAACCGCTTCCACGTGCAGAACGGTGTGCTGGAGGAGTTCACCGCCAAACTCGTCGAGGCGATGTCGAATACGGTCACCCTCGGACCCGGCACCGATCCGAACACCACGCTCGGCCCGCTGATCAACGAGGAGCAGCTCGATACCGTCAGCGAACTGGTCGATGACGCGGTGGCGGTCGGCGCGCAGGTCCGCCTCGGCGGCAAGGCGCCCGGCGGCCCAGGCTGGTTCTATCCCGCGACCATCCTCAGCGAGGTCCCCGCGAATGCTCGGATCCTGCGCGAGGAGGTCTTCGGCCCCGTCGCCCCCATCGTCGGCTTCGACACCGAGGAGGAGGGTCTCGCCGCCGCCAACAACACCGAATTCGGCCTGGTGAGTTACGTCTACACCCGCGATCTCGACCGCGCCCTGCGCATCGCCGAGGGCATCGAATCCGGCATGGTCGGCATCAACCGCGGCGTAATTTCCGATCCCGCAGCACCTTTCGGTGGTGTCAAGGCCTCCGGCTTCGGCCGCGAAGGCGGTATCGAGGGTATCGAGGAGTACTTGTCCACCAAGTACATCGCCCTGACCTGACCCGCAGACATGAAACGACCGCCCCGGGGTGAAATACACCCGGGGCGGCCTTGTGGAAGGCGGCGATCTCGCGAACGCCGCGTGGTTCGATTGTGCCGCTAGTGGCGGCCGGAGACGGTCAGTGGCCGAGTCGGCCGCGACCGAGGCGCAGCAGCAGCATGGCGAGGGTGTGGCCCTCTTGGCCGAGTTCGCTGAAGCGCTCGAGCACCTTCATCTCACGACTGTGTACGAGGCGGGGGCCGCCGGAGGCCATGCGCGTACGACCGATGATCCGGGAGATCTCGGTGCGGCGTTTGACGGCGGCCAGAATTTCCGCGTCGAGCTGGTCGATCTCCTTGCGGAGCTTGTCGATCTCGGCCTCGGTGTGGGGCAGAGCCGAATCGGACCCGGTCGTGGCGGGGGTGCTCATCATTCATCTCCTCGTGTCAGAACATGGATCGGCCGGTGAGCCGAGCTCGTTACCGATCGGTTCTTTCACCGTGTAAAACAAACCTGGTAGGTCTTGCAATCCTCCCCCCAGGCAGCGCGCTCAGGTACAAAGCCCGCGATCACGATATCCGGCCGTCAGCCGAATCGGATACTTCGCGGGGGTCGCGCAGGTCATATGGGCCAGTCTGCCACGGGGCCGAAGCAATGCAAAACACCTCATTTTGTGAATCTCCCGAGTAAGGCTTGCATGTTGCGACGCCCGTGTCGAGCCCGGGCGGTTCACCTCCCCGTAGCGACTGCTTGCAGGTCGCTCGAAACGATCGGCTCGTTGAATGGACACCGATGTCGACCGGGACTTCATCTCTGTCGGTGCCCGCCGGTAGCGTGGATGGGCGATGGACATCACGGTGGCTCCCAAGACGCAGGCCGGGCGGACTCGGCACCAGGATTCAGCCCAGAAACCGCAGGTCGAGGCTGCTCGCACCGAGGAGATGGGCGAGTCTGCCGTGCCCCCCGCGGCAGGGGTCCCGCATCCGGCCGCCGATGATGCGTCGCGGCGTGTCGTGGATGACAAGCACCGTGTCGAACAAGAAAAGCGCCGCGCCGAACGCGAGCAACGTCGCGCGGAGGAGGCCGAGCGGCTGCTCGACGGGCTCAACCCGCAGCAGCGCGCCGCGGTCGTACACACCGGTGCGCCGCTGCTGATCGTCGCGGGCGCGGGTTCGGGCAAGACCGCCGTGCTCACCCGGCGCATCGCCTACTTGCTGGCCGCTCGGGGCGTAACCCCTGGTCAGGTCCTGGCCATCACCTTCACCAATAAGGCCGCCGCCGAAATGCGCGAGCGAGTGAGCGGGCTGGTCGGACCGCGTGCGAACAACATGTGGGTCTCGACCTTCCACTCCAGCTGCGTCCGCATCCTGCGCATGCAGGCCGCGCTGCTGCCCGGCCTGAATTCCAATTTCTCCATCTACGACGCCGACGATTCCCGGCGGTTGCTCACCATGATCAGCCGCGACTTCGATATCGATGTCAAGAAATATTCGGCGCGGTTGCTCGCCACCGCCATCTCGAATTTGAAGAACGAGCTCATCGGGCCCGAGCAGGCCACCGCCGATGCCGAAACCGACGAAACCGAACTGCCCGGACTCGTCGCCCGCGTGTACACCGAATATCAGCGCCGGCTGCGTTCGGCGAACGCAGTCGACTTCGACGATCTGATCGGCGAAACGGTGGCGCTGCTGCAGAACCATCCGCAGGTCGCCGAGTACTACCGTCGCCGGTTCCGGCATGTGCTGGTCGACGAGTACCAGGACACCAACCACGCCCAGTACATCCTGGTCCGCGAGCTGGTCGGGCATCACGCGCAAGAGCAGGCCGAAGACGCGGTCGAGCCGAGCGAACTGTGCGTCGTCGGTGACGCGGACCAGTCCATCTACGCCTTCCGCGGCGCGACGATCCGCAATATCGAGGAATTCGAACGCGACTTCCCGGATGCGGAAACCATTCTGCTGGAACAGAACTACCGCTCCACCCAGAACATTCTGTCCGCCGCGAACGCGGTGATATCGCGCAATGAGAAGCGCCGGGACAAGCGGCTGTGGACCGATTCCGGTGAGGGCGATCTGATCACCGGTTACGTCGCCGACAACGAGCACGACGAGGCCTCGTTCGTGGCGCGCGAGATCGACCGGCTGGTGGACGCGGGCGATGCCAACTACAGCGATGTCGCGGTGTTCTACCGCACCAACAACAACTCCCGCGCGCTGGAAGAAATCTTCATTCGCATGGGACTGCCCTACAAGGTGGTCGGCGGCGTGCGCTTCTACGAGCGCAAGGAGGTGCGCGATATCGTCGCGTATCTGCGCGTGCTCGACAATCCGGAGGACACGGTGAGCCTGCGCCGCATCCTCAACACCCCGCGCCGCGGCATCGGCGACCGGGCCGAGGCCTGCGTGGCGGTGCATGCCGAACAGCGCGGCATCGGTTTCGCCGAGGCACTGCGCGATGCGGCCGATGGCAAGGTGGCGCTGCTGAATACGCGGGCGCAGCGCGCGATCGCCGGATTCCTCGACCTGCTCGAAGAGGTGCGGGCGGCCGGTGCGCAGGCGGATCAGGACTTCCCCGACCTCGGCAATATGGTCGAGGCGGTACTCGATCGCACCGGCTACCGGGCCGAGTTGGAGGGCTCCGACGATCCCCAGGACGGTGCGCGGCTCGACAACCTCAACGAATTGGTGAGCGTCGCGCGGGAATTCAGCTCCGAGGCATACAACAATGCCGAGGCCGCCCGGGAAGAGGGACTGGTGCCGGAGGTGGCCGAGGGCGAACCCGATCCGGGCTCGCTCGCCGCCTTCCTGGAACGCGTCTCACTGGTGGCCGATAGCGATCAGCTGCCCGAGGAGGGCACCGGCGTGGTCACCATGATGACGCTGCACACCGCCAAGGGCCTGGAATTCCCGGTGGTCTTCGTGACCGGCTGGGAGGACGGGCAGTTCCCGCATATGCGCGCACTCGGCGATCCGACCGAACTGGCCGAGGAACGCCGCCTCGCCTACGTCGGCATCACCCGGGCGCGGCAGCGGCTCTACGTCACTCGCGCGGTGGTGCGCTCCGGCTGGGGGCAGCCGGTCTCGAATCCGGAATCCCGATTCCTGCAAGAGATACCGGCCCACCTCGTCGACTGGAAGCGGTTGGAGCCGAAGGGTTCCCCGCTCACCCGCGGCATCCGCCGCCGCGGTGACGACGACGGCCTGGAACACGACTGGACCCGCGACGGCTGGAACCAGCAGCGCCCGGGTGTCAGCGACCGCGCCCCACGCCGCCCCGCACCCGGTGGCGCAAGCCGCAACAATGCCAATCTCGTACTGGCGGTGGGCGATCGAGTCAGCGATGACAAGTACGGCCTCGGCCGCGTGGTAGCCGCAGAGGGCTTCGGGCCCCTGGCGACCGTCACCATCGACTTCGGCACCGCAGGCAAGATCCGCCTCATCCCGCAATACAGCCGCACCCTGGTCAAGCTCTGATAGGGGCCTTGGACCCTGATCTATCGACGATGCTGTCGGTAGCGTGCGCGACATGGAAACCGTCGCGCAATACCTGCTGTGGCTGCTTCCGATGCTGTGGCTCGGCATGGTGCTGGCCATCTCGTTCCTGGAAGCGCCGCTGAAGTTCCGGGCGCCGGGCATCACCGTGCCACTCGGCCTCGGCATCGGACGGCTGGTATTCCGGGCGCTGAATATCGTGGAGACCGTCCTCGCCGCCCTGTTGGTCGTGGCGACCCTGGTCGTCGCACCCAGCGGTGCCGTTCGGATCTGGCTCGGCATCGCCGCCGCGATCCTCGCGATCCAACTCCTCGCGGTCCGGCCACCGCTGACCCGCCGCTCGGACCGCGTGCTCGCGGGCGCGGAGGTGCCGCGCTCTCACGCTCACTATTGGTATGTGGGGTTGGAGGTCGTCAAGGTCGTGGGTTTGATCGGACTGGCAATCGCTGCCGCGCCGTAGCCCCGGCTGAGGGCTCGGGGCCATCAGTGAGGGGTCAGTCGCGTTCCTGGCCGAGGCTGATGCCGCGGGTGGCGAGCCAGGGGAGCGGGTCGATGCGGTCGGTGCCGTTGAGCCAGACCTCGAAGTGGCAGTGCGGGCCGGTGGATTCGCCACGGTTGCCGACGGTGGCGATCTCGTCGCCCGCGAGGACGTGCTGGCCTACCGAGACCAGCGCGGTGTTGATGTGGCCGTACACCGTGACGGTGCCATCGTCGCCGCGCATCCGTACCCACATGCCGAAACCCGCTGCCGGACCGGCGTCGATGACAGTGCCGTCCTCGACCGCATAGATCGGTGTGCCGATGGGGGCGGCGATGTCGACACCGGGATGCAGCACACCCCAGCGCTCGCCGTATCCGGAGGTGAAGGAGCCCGAGGCGAATTTCATGAACAGTGGCCGCAGCGTCGCCTCCACCTGCGCCTCCAAGTCCTGCGCGAACTTATCGCCGTTCTCCAGCACATCGGAGAACTGCCCGAGGCTCGTCGGTGTGGCCGTGTCGAGCAACTCCGGTGTCGTCGGCAGCTCACCACTCACCGGCTCCAGCGCCTGCTGCTGCCCGACAGCCTGCAATTCGGCTGTCTGCGGCGACTTCTCACTACCCGCAGCCAAATTCTGCCCCGCAGCAACAATCGCCCCCGCCGCCACCGCAATAACCGCAGCCCGCCCCTTCAACGCCCGCGGCGGCGCAGGCACCCGATGCGCACCACCCCGCCGCTTCCGCTGCCCGGCCGAATCGGCAGGGGCACTCGCCCCCGCCCGCCCCTCGACATCCCGAGCGCCGCCCCCGAAATCGCTACCACCCCGAACCCCACCGCGATTCCGCCAAGCGTCGTCGCGCCGAGCGACATCGCGATCCCGGAGCGCGATCCCATCCCAGTCCACGCCCTCATCGAGGCCGCCATCGAATCCGCGCCAGTCGGCATTGCCCGCACGGTAAAGCAGACTGTCGTCGTAATCGTGGTTTGCGTCGTAGTACTGGCGTGCATCGTGTTCTTGGCGCACGCCGGCACTCAGGCTTGTCTCCTGACTCCCGCCTGTGCCTTCGCCGTGGTGCTGGATAGCGTGGCCGATCCAGTCCAGGCTCTTATCGCGGTCGCCGTGGACCTGGCGCCAGCGATTACCCATGCCGTGGTCCAGGCTGTTGCCGTAATCCGGGCCTGCGTCGCCCAGGCTCGTGCCGTGGCCCAGGCGTGCGCTGTGATCCTGGCGTGCGCTGTGATCCTGGCGTGCGCTGTGATCCTGGCGTGCGCTGTGGTGTTGGCGTGCGCTGTGGTGTTGGCTTGTGCCGTCGCTCTGGCTTGTGTCGTATTCCTGGCTTGCGCCGTCGCCGATCCAGTTCAAGTCCTGATCGTGGTCGCCGCCGGGCTCGCGCCAGCCGCCGTTGCCCATACCGTTGTCCGGGCTGGTGCCGTGATCCTGGCCTGCGTGGCCCGGACTTGCGTTGTGATCCTGGCCTGCGCCGTAATCCCGGTTGGCGCCACCGTTCCAGGTCAAATTCTGATCGTGGCCGGGGCCGAGCTCGTGCCAGCTGCCGTTGCCCGCGCTGTAGATCAGGCTGTCGCTGTAATCCTGGATAGCGGCGCCGTTCCAGTCCAGGCTTTCATCGCGGCCGGCCGGGAACCCGTGCCAGCTTCCGTTGCCCGCGCTGTAAAGCGGGATGTCGGCGTAATCGTGGTTAGCGTCGTTGATCTGGCCAGCGCCCTGATTCTCGCCTGTGCTGTAGCCCTGCCCACCGTGATACTGGCCGCCGCCGTAGCTCTGCCCCGCGTGGTCCTGCCACGCGGCGTAATTCCGTCCCTCGCTGGAGCTCTGAATACCACTGTTGAACGGTGAATCCGCTTGCGACCATTGATCATTCAGCTGCCAGGATTCGACGCCGTTCGACTGCCCTGAAGATTGCCGAGAATTATCTAGATAATGCTGAACCGGCACCCCTCGCTCATCGGAGCCCGATAACCACTCTCGCGTCATCGCCGTAACCGCATCGCACCACTGGTGTGCCCGGATTGTCCTGAATGCGAGGAAAGTTCGAAAGTTCCTGATCTTCGAGTGTCGTGGACGGCGCTAGGGGTGTTCGCAACGCGCATGGAGATATCTATCCTCCGGTCACAACTACGGAAGGGGAACGGGTCCATCGACGGTAACGAATCGATAGCGGTACCGCAACCAGTCGTCCGATGAATCCTCTTGCTGCACTTCGAATTCCGCTCCAAGCGCGCAGAGATGCACCGACTCCGAAGGAAGTCCCTTGCTTGGAAAGTAGATCAGTCGCGCTGCGGGCCCAAGCTGATACCGCGCGTCGCCAACCACGGCAGCGGATCGACCTTGTCGACACCGTTCAACCACACCTCGAAATGGCAGTGCGGGCCGGTGGAGAAACCACGGTTGCCGATGGTGGCGATCTGATCACCGGCCAGCACGCGCTGACCCTGCGACACCGTCGCGGTGTCGATGTGACCGTAGATGGTGACGGTGCCGTCATCGTGCAGCAGTCGCACCCACATACCGAATCCGGATGCCGGGCCTGCTTCGATCACGGTGGCGTCGGCGACGGCGTAGATCGGTGTGCCGATCGGGCCCGCGATATCGACGCCGAGATGCTGTACTCCCCAGCGGGCGCCGAATCCGGAGGTGAAATTGCCTGCCGCGAATTTGGTGAACAGCGGACGGAGTTTCGAGGCCTCCTGCGCCGCCAGATCGTCGGCGAATTTCTGCCCCTTTTGCAGCATGTCGCCGAACTGGCCGAGATTGGTCGGCGCCGAAACATTGAGCACCTGAGGCGAATCCGGCGAAGTATTCGGATCGGCCACGCTGACCGACTGCGCCGCGATTTCGTGAATCTGTCCGGCGGCCTCGTAATCGACAGCCTGCGTAGGCTGTTCGGGCGAGGCGAAGGCGGCCTGTCCGGCGGCGACCACCGCACCCGCGGCGACGGCGACGACCGCGGCGCGGCCCTTGAGCGAGGCGGGGGGCGCGGGCATCCGATGCGCGCCACCATTACCACGGTTCGCGCGGCGGCCCGGGATCACAGTGGGCCTGGCCGGCCCTTCCGGATCCTCGGACTCCCAGGAAGAGTCGCTGCCATCCCACGATCCGTCGCCATCCCAGGACTCGTCGGCGTCCCAGGACCCGTCCGCCTCCGGCGTCCATGACGCCTCGGAGTCGGCGTTCCAGGTCTCGTTGCCCTCGGGAGTCCAAGAATCTTCGGACGCCCACGCACCGCCACCGGCCCAGGAATCACCTTGCTGCCAAGCCTGCGACTGTCCCCACGAATCAACTTGTGGCGACGAGCCCTGCGACTGCCCCCAAGCGGAATCGGATTGTGCCCAAGAATCGTTCGCACTCAACGAGCTGTCCTCGTGTCCGCCGGTTGCATATCGATGCCCACCGGCACGCCGCGACGAAGTCCCGAAGGGATCTACCGCAGCACTGGAATGTCCACCGAATCCCTCGTCATCATCGGACCGGTAACGATGTCCGGAGTGAGCGCGATTTTCGGTTGCGAAGGTCGAGCGATGGTTCATCGGTGGTGCCACATCATCGAGCGAGAGATCACGGTGTCGAACTGCCTGGTCAGAGGCGTTAAGGAACGGCTCTCCGGCTGCGGAGTGCTGTGCTGTGTCAAGCTTGCCGTCCTCCTAGTCGTGACCGTGTTGTGACATCGACCGCAATGACGGTAACGAAACGATTGCGGGGTCCGCAAGCGCTACGTGCGATCAATCCAAACATGTGAGATTGATCACGGTAACGCACCGGAATATCTCACTGTGATCGGGGCACGCGGGTGAGGCTGAGCGACGACGAACCGTAGTAGAAGGCCTTCGGTCGACCGGTTCGGCGGCTCTACCTGCCGCGCCATCAGCAACCTACTGGCGAGTAGCCTTGGCCAGGCGTTTTCCCGCCCTGGGCGGCACCCCGTGACCTGCGCCACTTAGGATGAACGTGGCCGTTTGGCCCTCCATGTGACTGGTTAAAGTCCGACCCGACCCGCTTCCGACGTCGGGCCGCCAACAAAGACGTTGTCATCACAACGCAGACGAGACGGTGAGTACATGGATCTCTTCGAATATCAGGCGAAGGAGCTCTTCGTTAAGCACGGAGTGCCTTCGTCCGAGGGCCGCGTCACGGACACGGCCGAGGACGCCCGCGCCATCGCGGCGGAAATCGGCAAGCCGGTGATGATCAAGGCCCAGGTGAAGGCCGGTGGCCGCGGCAAGGCGGGTGGCGTCAAGTTCGCCGCCACCCCGGACGACGCGTTCACGCACGCGCAGAACATCATCGGCCTGGATATCAAGGGCCACATCACCAAGAAGATCCTTGTCGCCGAAGCCAAGGACATCGCGGAGGAGTACTACATCTCCTTCCTCCTGGACCGCTCCAACCGCACCTACCTGGCCATGTGCTCGGTCGAAGGCGGTATGGAGATCGAAGAGGTCGCCGCGACCAAGCCCGAGCGCCTCGCCAAGGTGCCCGTCGACGCCGTCAAGGGTGTCGACCTCGCGTTCGCCCGCTCGATCGCCGAGCAGGGCCACCTGCCCGCCGACGTGCTCGACGCCGCGGCCGTGACCATCCAGAAGCTCTGGGAGGTGTTCATCGGCGAGGACGCCACCCTGGTGGAGGTCAACCCGCTGGTCCGCACCCCCGACAACGAGATCCTCGCGCTCGACGGCAAGGTCACCCTGGACGAGAACGCCGAATTCCGCCACGCGGACCACGAGGCCTTCGCGGACAAGGACGCGACCGATCCCCTGGAGCTCAAGGCCAAGGAGAACGACCTCAACTACGTCAAGCTCGACGGTGAGGTCGGCATCATCGGCAACGGTGCGGGTCTGGTCATGTCCACCCTCGACGTGGTCGCCTACGCGGGCGAGAACCACGACGGCGTCAAGCCCGCCAACTTCCTCGACATCGGTGGTGGCGCCTCGGCCGAGGTGATGGCCGCCGGCCTCGATGTCATCCTGGGTGATGCCCAGGTCAAGAGCGTGTTCGTCAATGTTTTCGGTGGCATCACCGCCTGTGACGCGGTCGCCAACGGCATCGTGAAGGCGCTGGAAATCCTTGGTGCCGAGGCGAACAAGCCGCTGGTCGTCCGTCTCGACGGTAACAAGGTGGACGAGGGTCGCAAGATTCTCGTCGATGCCGCGCATCCGCTGATCACACTTGCGCAGACAATGGACGAAGGCGCCGACAAGGCCGCCGAACTGGCAGCGGCCAAGTAAGGAAACCGGAAATGTCTATCTTCCTCAACAAGGATTCCAAGGTCATCGTCCAGGGCATCACCGGCGGTGAGGGCACCAAGCACACCGCGCTGATGCTCAAGGCCGGCACCCAGGTCGTGGGCGGCGTCAACGCGCGCAAGGCGGGCACCACCGTCGCGCACACCGACAAGGACGGCAACGCGGTCGAGCTGCCGGTGTTCGGCAGCGTCACCGAGGCGATCAAGGAGACCGGCGCCGACGTCTCCATCGCCTTCGTGCCGCCGAAGTTCGCCAAGGACGCCATCATCGAGGCCATCGACGCGGAGATCCCGCTGCTCGTGGTCATCACCGAGGGCATTCCGGTGCAGGACACCGCGTACGCGTGGGCCTACAACGTGGAGAAGGGCAACAAGACCCGGATCATCGGCCCGAACTGCCCCGGCATCATCACCCCCGGCGAGTCGCTGGTCGGCATCACCCCGGCCAACATCACCGGCAAGGGCCCGGTCGGCCTGGTGTCGAAGTCCGGCACCCTGACCTACCAGATGATGTACGAGCTGCGTGACTTCGGCTTCTCCACCGCCATCGGCATCGGCGGCGACCCGGTCATCGGCACCACCCACATCGACGCCATCGAGGCGTTCGAGAAGGATCCCGAGACCAAGCTGATCGTGATGATCGGTGAGATCGGCGGCGACGCCGAGGAGCGGGCCGCGGCCTACATCAAGGCCAATGTCACCAAGCCGGTCGTCGGCTACGTCGCGGGCTTCACCGCTCCCGAGGGCAAGACCATGGGCCACGCGGGCGCCATCGTGTCCGGTTCGGCCGGTACCGCCCAGGCGAAGAAGGATGCGCTCGAGGCCGCCGGTGTGAAGGTCGGCAAGACGCCGTCCGAGACCGCCGCGCTGGCGCGGGAGATCCTGGAGAAGGCAAGCGTCACCGCCTGATTCGCTGATCGAACGAAGGCCGCCATCCCGATTGGGGTGGCGGCCTTCGGCGTTGTATCAGAAGAAGTGAACTACCGAAGCGATTCCGAAGACGAGGCTGTACACCGCGAACGGCAGCAGTGAATTCGATTTGAAGTAGCGCTCCAGGAAGCGAACCGCGATATACGCCGCGCCGCCCGCGACGATCGATCCGACCAGCACCTGACCGAGAATGCCGTCGCCCTGCGGACCGGCCAGCGTCGGCAGCTTCAGCACGCCAGCCGCCAGAATGACCGGAGTGGCAAGCAGGAAGGCGAATTTCGCCGCGTCCTCGTGGTCCAAACCGCGCAGCAGGCCGCCGACCATTGTCATGCCGGAGCGGCTGATGCCCGCGAACAGTGCGCCTGCCTGCGAGACACCGATGATCAACGCGTCCTTGGCCGACAGATCGCCGAGGCCGGTCGGCTCCTCCGCCGTCGCGACGAAATATCCCTCTTCGATGGCCTTGGTCCGTGCCTCGGACTCGGCGAAGCGGCGGCCGTAGTCGGACAGCGTCGGCTGGCTGCGGCGACGCATCACCTCACCGGTGACCAGCACGACTCCGTTCAACGTCAGAAATAGGCCTGCCGCAAGGGGTTTCGCGAACAAGGTGCGCAATGGATGTTCCAGCAGCAAACCGAGAACGCCTACCGGCACGGTCGCCAGGAAAACCAGCCACGCCAGGCGCTGTGTCGAGGTTTCGATCCGGCGGGTACGCAGTGTGGTGAGGAACCCGGCCACGATCTCGACCCAGTCGCGCCGATAGAACACCAGCAGCGCGATCGCGGTCGCCACATGCAGCCCGACAACGAAGGCGAGATACGGTGTGCCGGAATCGGAATCGCCCTGGGTGACCAGATCGCTCCAGGACCCACCCAGCCACGCGGGCACCAAAACGGAATGACCCAGGCTGGAAATCGGGAACAGTTCGGTTATGCCTTGCAGTGCGCCGATAACAACGGCTTGGGTGTAGGTGAGCATCGCCTGACAGCTTGGCACGACCAACCCGCCACGACACCGCCCTGAAACAGACCTGTGTCCGTTTTGGAATGCTTGTCGCCGTTAGGATCTCACGGCCTGAACAGGGATCGAGCAGTGCTCGGGCGACCGGGTGTGCGCGGACAAAGCGGCGCTGCCATGCTGTGAGGCGTGGACGTGCTGGTGCTGGGCCCAGTGCAGTTGTGGGCGGGCGAGGAGAGTGTCCGCATCGATCGGCCGTTGGAGCGGGCCGTGTTGGTGCGGTTGGCGTTGGCGAACGGTGTGCCGGTTCCTGATGGGCGGCTGGCCGAGGATCTGTGGGGTGCGGACGTCGAGCGGCCGGTGCAGCGGTTGCGGGTGGTGGTTTCGCGGTTGCGGGCGGCACTCGGGGCACATACGGAGGTCATCGGACGGACGCCTGCCGGATATCACGCGAGCTCGAGGGCATCGGATCTGGTGACCGCGGAGGTGGCGGCGCAGCGGCTGTATGCCGCGCGCCGGGCTGGTGACCATGCCGTTGTCGCTGCGGCCGCGCGAGAGGCGCTGGGGTTGTGGCGTGGAGCCGCGCTGGCCGATCTGCGCAGTGTTCCGTATGCGGCGGCAGAGGGGGACCGGCTCGACGATTGGCGGCTGTCGCTGACCGTGGCGGGGCTGGAGGCCAATCTGGAATTGGGCGCGGCCGGGGAGGTCGTCACCGAACTGACCGGCCTGGTGGCGCGTTATCCGCTGCACGAGCCGCTCTCGGGTCTGCTGGCATTGGCGCTGTATCGCACTGGGCGGCAAGCGGACGCACTCGACCGGCTCGCCCGCCTGCGCCGAAATCTCGCCGAGGAACTCGGTGTCGACCCGGCACCGGAGACGGCAGCGCTGGAGCTGCGCATCCTCGACCACGATCCGACCCTGCGTCCCACGAATGCCGCGCCGATCCCCGTCACCACCGAAACAGCAACCGCCGCACCCCACCCCGACCCGGTCGTCTCGGCCCCGGCGACCAGTTTCATCGGCCGCGGCCGTGAATTCGACACCCTCGGCACCCGCCTCTCCGAACCCGGGCTGACGACCCTGGTCGGCGTCGCGGGCAGCGGAAAGTCCCGTCTCGCAGCCGAACTCGCCCGCGCCGCCGCCAACTCCGGCCGCCCGGTCGCCTTCGTCGAACTGGCACCCCTGGTCCGAGCCGAGGACGTGCTGCCCGCAGTGCTCGCAGTACTCGAGACAAATGGCCTGACGGAAGACATCCCGATCAACCCCGACGACCCATTGCCGGGAATCATTGCGGCGCTCGGTACTTCGGGAGCCACAGATGATTCCCGTGCTCACAGGGATGTAGCCGCGCCAGGTGATGTGGCAGCGTTGGATAGTTCGGTCGCCCTGGGCGATTCGGGTGCCCTTGCGCGCGCAAATGCGGGTCCGCCGAATGGCTCGGATATGCGAGGTGGCTCTGGCACGCGCTCGGATGCGGGTGCGACAGGTGATATGGCGGCGCTGGGCGATTCGCGTGACCTCGAGCGCGCAAATGCGGGTCCGCCGAATGACTCGGGCAGCCGAGGTGGTTCGGGCGCCCCCGCCAGCGACAACGCACAGCAAGTCTTGTTGATCCTCGACAATGCCGAGCATTTGATCGAGCCTGTTGCTGAATTAGCGACTGCCGCAACCGGTTCCAGCATCTTGATCACTTCGCAGCGAGCACTGGGAGTGGCGGGCGAGTCGGTCTATCCGCTGGGTCCGCTGGAACGTGGCAATGGCGTCGCACTGTTCACCGAACGGGCCGGATTGCACGGTTTGGTCACCGTCGATGAGCGTGCGGAACTGGTCAGGATCTGCGCGGCGGTGGATTGGCTGCCACTGGGTATCGAGTTGGCCGCAGGTCTCACTCGGACGCTCACGATTTCGCAACTCGCGCAGCGCATCGATGATCGGGTGCGGCTGTTGGTCGGCGGGGCGCGGGATGCCGGGGGAGGGCGGCATACGAGTCTGCGGGTAGCCCTGGACTGGAGTTATGAACTGCTGGCCGAACGGGAGCGGGCGGTCTTGCGCAGGCTGGGGGTATTCGCGGGCGGGTGCACGCTGGAGGCGGCCGAAGCTGTCACGCCCGCAGCGGATCTCGATGGCGGCGATATCGCGCCCGCACTCGCCGACCTGGTGAACCGAAGCTTGGTGTCCGTCCAGAACTACGGTGCGACAAGACGATTCGTACTCTTGGAGACGGTCCGCGACTACGCACTCGCACAACTGGCGCAAACCCACGAGACCGATCCGCTCCGTGCCCGACACGTGGCCTGGTGTCTCGATCTGGTGCGCGACATCGGCGAGCCCGACGATTTCGCAACGGCCGAATCCGTGGCCGCGGTCTTCGCCGAATGGCCGAATATCCTCGCCGCTCTCGAAAACGCACCGGGAACATCGAGAGCCGCCGCCGGTTTACGACTCGCCACCGCAATGCACGTCCCCTGGCTGGCCAGGGCCTGGTTCCGCGAGGCGCGACGCCACTACGGGGCATTGATCGAGTCAGTGCCTGCCGACACTGCGGCGGCCGAATTGGCGCAGGCGCTGAGTCATTACGGCTTCCATACCCTGATGACCGGCGATTTCGATTCCGCCGCAGCACAATTGGCTAGAGCAAGTGAACTCGCCGCGCCGCTGGACGACATCGAACTCGCCCAGACCGTGCGCTACTACCAGAGCATCGTCGATATCGAACGGGCCAAACTCCCGGAGGCGGTGGAGCGCCTGCGCGAGGGGGAGCGGCTGGCGGTGCGCGTCACGCAGGCCTCATCCTTCGCCGACGCACTCGGCACCGCGCTGTTGTATTCGGGTGACGCGGCAGCCGCTCTCGCCGCCTACCAGCGCTCCACCGAGGTGGACCGCGCCAATGACGATGAGCACAGCCTCTCCCGCGGCCTGAGCAATCAGGCCAAGGCACTGCTCGATCTGGGCCGCACCGAGGACGCACTCGCGATGGTCGAAGAATCCGACCGCTACGCCCGCCGCCTCGACGATCGACAGATCCTGCCGCTCAACGACCTCACCCGTGCCGCGGTCGCGTTGGCTGCCGGACAACTCGACGCCGCCGAATCCTACTGCCGCTCCGCCTTGGCCCACGAAGAGGAGGCCGGTCTGGCCCGGCTCGAACTCGCCGACGTCCTCATCGCCAAGGGCGAATTCGACGAGGCCGCAGGACTGCTCGCGGAGCACGACGCGGCGGCTCCCGGCGGCGTCCCGGCACTCGCGGCCCGCGCGATCGAAGTCGCGCTGCGGCATGTTCGTGGCGACCCGGACGGCGAGTTGGTCGAGCGCACCCGGTCCGCCTACCGGACCAGTGGTTTCGGCTGGCAGCGCTACCTCAACAGACTCGAAAAACCGGGCACTACCTCGTGAAATGCGGATGAAATCGCGCTGAGACGGCCGCACGGGACTCTGGTCATCGCCAAGGGAACCAACCAGAGAAAAGGCGCAGACATGACCGTCAATCGCATCCGCCCCGCTCGCATCGCGGCCATCGCCGCCCTCACCGTCGCCGGCTTCGTCGGCGGCATCGCCCCCGCCGTAGCGGGCCCGTTCGGCACCGGATCGGCCCAGGCTCAGCCGGGCAACCTCGGCCCTTTCGAATACGAACACCAGTGCCTCGCTCGCGGCAACGAGGGCATCCGGACCGGCGAATGGCAGGACTTCGACTGCGTCGGCAGCTACGGCGCCTGGTATGTCGTGCCCCGCTAGTCACTTGGGGCGCACTGGAGGGGATTCGGCCCGGAGCAGCTCGCTCCGGGCCGAAGTGCGTTCCCATCCGAGGCGGTAGCGCAGAATTGTTATCGGTCGGCGCAGATCCACACAGGACCAGCGTAGACGCCGTTTTTCGGTCGCCCGGCCAGTTCGTTAAGGGTGACCTGGGCAAGCGAGTGCAGTAGCGTCAGGTAGAGATCCAGCCGTTCAGACGACGTACGACTCGACCTAGGAGACGACGACCATGTCATACCCGACCGGGGGCTCCGGGTACAACGCACCCGCGACGCCACCCGCACCTTCCAGCTCCGGCCAATCGGCTGGTACCGGCACCGAGTCCACCCCGAAGGGCCTGCCGTACTTCTTGGTGGTCGGCGTCGCCGCGCTCGGTGTGATCAACTTCCTGCTCGGCTTCCTCCCGTTCTTCGGTCAGAAGCCGCGGGAAGTGCGAGGTGTCACGGTCGAAGGTAATGACACGCTCAGTCTCTTCCAGTACTTCGGCGCGGCGGGACTGCTGGCCATCCTGCTGCTCGGCGGCCTGCTCGCCGGACTTTCGTTGCTGCCCAAGCAGAATTGGACCGGCGCCGCGGCCGCGGCATCCGCCGCCGGTTTCCTCGGCACGCTGTTCCTGTCCTTCACCACGCCCGACGATCTGAACGTCGAGCTGAAGTGGGGCGCATACGTGCTGCTATTCCTCGCACTCGTGCAGACGGCCGTCGCGGTCGTCGCCGTGCTCTTCGAATCCGGCATCCTGACCCCGCCCGCACCCAAGCCCGCCACCCCGCAGGCCCCGCCGAGCGGTTTCGGTTCCGGCGGTTACGGTCAGCAGGGTGCGTTCGGACAGGGGCAGCCCTCGGTCTTCGGTCAGGGTCAGCCGAGCCAGTACGGTCAGGGTCAGCCGGGTCAGTTCGGCCAGAGCCAGCCGGGTCAGTACGGCCAGGGCGCACCGCAGTACCCGTCGCAGCAGCCCTACGGTCAGAGTCAGCCGAGCCAGCCGACCTACGGTCAGGGCCAGCAGCCGTCCTACGGCCAGCAGCCGCCCGCCTATGGTCAGCAGCCCGGATACGGTGCGGCGCAGCAGGGTTCGCCCTACGGTTCGTCGCCCGCCGCGCAGCCGCGCCCGGATGAGAGTGCAACCCAGCACTTCGGGACCCCGCAGTCCGGACAGCAGTACGGCACACCGGGTTTCGGTCAGGGCCAGCAGGGTCAGCAGGGTCAGCCGTTCGGCGGTGAATCCGGTTCGGACCCGTCCTCGGACGCCACCCACGCATTCCGTCCGGACGAGAACAAGTAGTTCGTCGGCTCTCCCGGCGCGCCCCAGAACGGGTCGGCGCGCCTGACCCGCTCACGCCGGGGGAGCTGCCACGCTGAATTTCCATGAGCTCCTCGAGATCCTCTCTTGTGCGCCGGACCGCCGAGTCCCGCGGCGCGCCGGAACGTTCGGCGCGGAGCGACCGATCGACGCCGCGCACATCCGCGGACGTTTTCGACGAGGCCGGATTTCTATCGCTGACCCCCGAGCGCGCCCGCGTGCTGCTCCTGGTCGCGGCCCGGCCGACCACCTACGCGCTCGTCGCCGTCGTCGTCCTGATGCTGGCCGCTCTACTGTCCTCGGGCAGTAACCTGGCTGGCACCTCGGGTGCGATCGCCGCAGGTTGGCTTGCGGCACACCAGGTTCCGCTGGTGATCGGCAAGACCTCGCTCGAACTCCTACCGCTGCTGCCGACCGGACTGCTGGTCTGGGCGACCGGTCGCGATTGCGCCCGCGCGGTCGAGCCGGACAGTTCGCGGGCGGATCTCGGCTGGATCGTCGGTGCGGCGCTGTCCGGACCGCTGCTGGTCACTGCCGTCTGTCTGGCGGTCGCCGAGGACGCCTCCGGTGTCGTGGCATTGCAGCCGCCGAATACGCTGGCCGCCTTCGGCTGGGTCGGCGCAGTGCATCTGGTCGCCGCGGTCGGTGGCATCGCGAGCCGGAGTCGGCGTCGGCTGTTCACCCTGCTGCGGTTGCCGGACTGGGCGATCGCGGGCGCATTCGGCGCGGGTCGAACAGTCGTACGCCTGCTGACCTGCGCCACCGCGGTCGTCATCGTGTCCTTCCTCGCGCACTGGTCGCGCATCGGTGACACCTTTCACACCGCGGGCAATGCGGCGGGTGTGCTCGGGCTGATCCTGCTCTCGCTGGCGTATCTCCCGAATGTGGTGATCGCGACGGTCGGCGTCCTCGTCGGCTCCGGCGCGCAGTTCGGGGATGCGTCGATCGGGGTGTTTTCCGTTGCCGGCGGCCCGCTTCCGGCCGTTCCGCTCATGGCGGCGGTGCCGACCGGACCCGCCGAAGGCTGGTGGCCGGTGCTGCTGTTGATTCCGGCTGCGGTGGGTGTCCTCGGCGGGCTCGATATCGGACGGACCTCCCACGACCGCGCGGCCGCACCGTGGGCGACGCTGACCTCAGCCGGAGTGGCGACCGTGATGTTGGTACTGCTCGGCGTGGTGGCGGGCGGCGACCTCGGAACGTTCGGACAGTTCGGGCTCGACCTGCCGATCTTCGCGGTGGTGGCCTTCGGCTGGTTGGCCGTAACCGGATATGTGGGTCTGGTGTTCGCGCGTTGGGTCGTCGTTCCCATCGGCGCGCCGGTGACCGGGTACGACGACGAGGACGCGGATTACGACGACTACTACGAAGACGACTACTACGAAGATGACTACTACGAAGACCGCGATCACGACGACGATCATTACGAGGACGAGCACTACGACGACTACGCCGGTCCCGACTTCGAAGTGGAACTCGACGGCGAACTGGTCGACGAGCAGCCCGCCATCGCCACGTCGGGCGCCGCGGGCAGCAATACCTTCCCCGACATCGTCGATGCCGAAGTCGTCGAGGCGGACCTGCCGGAAAGTGACCGGGTGGACGGTCGTTAGGCTCTACCTGGCGGTGTAACACCGCCTCCGCCCTTTCGACCGACATGCAGGAGTGGACCGCTGAGCTTGCCCACCCCGCCGGCTTCGCCGGCTGCCAACCCCCAGTCGTCTTCGAATGCCCCGTGGGTGCCATCCGCGACCCCGGCAACCGTCGTCGTGCTGGCCTCTGGCACCGGTTCCCTGCTGCGCGCTCTCATCGAGGCCGCCGCCGCTCCGGAGTTTCCGGCAACCGTCGTCGCCGTCGGCGTGGACCGCGTCTGCCAGGCCACCGAACACGCGGCCGCCGCGGGGATTCCGGCCTTCCGGATGGCCGTGCAGGATTTCCCCGATCGCGCCGCCTGGGATGTCGCGCTGACCGATGCGGTCGCCGCCTACGAACCCGATCTGGTGGTCTCGGCCGGATTCATGAAGATCCTCGGCCCGGTCTTCCTGGCCCGCTACGGCGGCCGGATCATCAATACCCACCCCGCGCTGCTGCCCGCATTCCCGGGCGCGCACGGGGTCCGCGACGCACTCGCCTACGGGGTGAAGGTCACCGGTTCGACCGTGCACCTGGTCGATTCCGGCATCGATACCGGACCGATCCTGGCCCAGGAGGCGGTGCCGGTGCTCGACGATGACGACGAGGCCACGCTGCATGAGCGCATCAAGGTTGTCGAGCGACGGTTGCTGGCGGAGGTTGTCGCCGCCGTCGCCACCAGAGGCATTGTCTCCGACGGACGAAAGGCAGTAATTCCAGATGAGCGGGTACTTCGGTGAGTGAGCGTAAGGGGATTCACAGGGCGCTGATCAGCGTCTACGACAAGACGGGGCTCATCGAGCTCGCGACCGGGCTGAACGCCGCCGGTATCGAACTGGTTTCGACCGGTTCGACGGCGGGCAAGATCGCCGACGCGGGCATCCCGGTGACCAAGGTCGAGGATCTGACCGGATTCCCGGAAACCCTGGACGGCCGGGTCAAGACCCTGCACCCGCGGGTGCACGCGGGCATCCTCGCCGATACCCGCAAGGCCGAGCACGTCGACCAGCTGGTCGAGCTCGGCGTCGAGGCCTTCCAGCTCGTGGTGGTGAATCTGTACCCCTTCACCCAGACCGTGGCCAGCGGTGCGAGCAATGACGAATGCGTCGAGCAGATCGATATCGGCGGTCCGTCCATGGTGCGCGCGGCCGCCAAGAACCATCCGTCGGTCGCGGTGGTCGTCGACAGCGGCGACTACGACGACGTACTCGCCGCGGTGCAGGCGGGCGGCTTCACTCTGCCCGAGCGGACCGTGTTGGCGGCCAAGGCATTCCAGCACACCGCAAGCTATGACGTCGCGGTCGCGAGCTGGATGACCAGCGTGCTCGCTCCGGTCGGCGAGGCGAATGAGGCTGCCGCACAGCAGTTCCCGAGCTGGATCGGTGGCTCCTGGGAGCGCGCCTCGGTGCTTCGCTACGGCGAGAACCCGCATCAGGCCGCCGCGCTGTACACCCAGAACGACGGCAGCCGGGGCCTGGCGCAGGCAAAGCAGTTGCACGGCAAGGAAATGTCGTACAACAACTACACCGATGCCGACGCCGCCTGGCGCGCCGCGTACGACCATTCGGCCCCGGCGGTCGCGATCATCAAGCACGCCAACCCCTGTGGCATCGCGATCGGTGCGGATCTCGCCGAGGCGCACCGCAAGGCGCACGCATGCGATCCGGTGAGCGCCTACGGCGGCGTGATCGCCGCCAACGGTGAGATCACCGTGGAGATGGCCGAACAGGTCGCCGATATCTTCACCGAGGTGATCGTCGCGCCGTCCTATGCCGATGGCGCCGTCGAGGTGTTGCAGCGCAAGAAGAATGTGCGCATCCTGGTCGCCGAGCCGCCGCGGCGCGCTGGTGCGGAGCTGCGCCCGATCAGCGGCGGCGCACTGCTGCAGAGCCGCGACATCCTCGACGCCCCTGGCGACAACCCGGAGAACTGGACCCTGGTGGCGGGTGAGGCGGCCGATGCGGAAACCCTTGCCGATCTCGAGTTCGCTTGGCGCGCCTGCCGTGCCGTGAAGTCCAATGCCATCCTGCTCGCCCACGACGGCGCCTCGGTCGGCGTCGGCATGGGCCAGGTCAACCGGGTCGATGCGGTGGGTCTCGCGGTGCAGCGCGCCGGTGACCGGGCCAAGGGGTCGGTCGCCGCATCGGATGCGTTCTTCCCGTTCTCCGACGGCCCGCAGCAGCTCATCCAGGCCGGTATCCGGGCCATTGTGCAGCCCGGCGGCTCGGTCCGCGACCAGGACACCATCGACCTGGCCCGTGAAGCGGGAGTCACCCTCTACCTGACGGGATCTCGCCACTTCGCGCACTGAGTTATCCCTGAAGAGGGCGGGAGCCACCGGCTCCCGCCCTCTTTGCGTGTCATGAGTCAACTGCCGGGCAGAGCAGGACGGTTTTCGTAGAGTGACCGGTATGGCGACTCGTGCGGTGGTATCGGGTGTGGTGGCTATGGCGGCCGTGGCGCTCGTCGCCCAGCCCCAGGCGCGTGCCGAACCGGCCGCACCGCTGACGGTTCCGTCAGTGAAGAGCTGGACTCCCGGCGGTACCGGGTTCGCACTCGGCGTTCATGCCCGAGTGCTGTATGCCGGAGACGGGCTGCGCGACGCCGCAGTAGACCTTGCGGACGGCCTGCACGCTGTTACCGGCAATGATGTTGTGGCACAGTCTGGTTCGTCCGGCGATCCGGGTGACATCGTACTGCGGAACGGTCCGGTCGTCGGGGCGCCGGACACTCCGGAGTCGTACCGGATAGCGGTCGGCGACACGCTCGATCTCCAGGGCTCGGACACGGCCGGAACCTTCTACGCCACCAGGTCCGCACTGCAGATGCTGCGCGGGAACCCCGCGATTCCCGGCGGCACCGTGACGGATTGGCCCGACTACCGCGAACGCTCACTCATGCTCGACGTCGGCCGCGAATTCACGCCGGTCGATATGCTGCGCGATCAGGTCCGGCGCATGGCCCAGCTCAAACTCAACCTGCTGCACCTGCACTTCTCGGACACCTTCGGATTTCGACTCGAGAGCGATAGCCATCCGGAAATCACTGCACCGGAACACTATTCGAAGCAAGACATCCGCGATCTGATCGACTACGCGGCGCGCTATCAGGTCGAGATCGTGCCGGAGGTGGATTTCCCTGGCCATATGAACGGGATTCTCGCGGCGCATCCTGAGCTGAAACTGCGCAGCGCGGCCGGAGTCGTCTCGGACTCCGCCATCGATATCTCGAACCCGCAAAGCTACGACTTGATGCGCGACATCCTGGAGGAATTCCTTCCCCAATTCCCCGGCCGCTATTGGCATCTCGGCGCAGACGAGTTCCTGCTGCAGGGCACCCGGGTCGTTTCCATGGACGAATATCCGCAACTGGGCGAATACGCCCGCGCCACCTACGGCCCGCTGGCTCAACCCGTCGACGCCTACCTCGGCCTGATCAACTGGGGCGCCGAAATCGTGCGCGCCCACGGCAAACGTCCACGCATCTGGAACGACGGACTGCACACCGGCGAGGGAACCATCACGCCCGACCGCGATATCGTCATCGACTTCTGGAGCCGCGCAGGCATCCCGCAACTGCCCCTGCCATTCTTCGGAAATGCGCGCACCGCACCGGGTCTCATCGCCGCTGGACATCAGGTGAAGAATGCGGCCTTCACGCCCACGTATTACGTGACCGGCGGACCGGCCACCATTGGCAATATTCCGGCCCCACTGGCCTACGAGCTCTGGGACCCAGCACTTTTCGTGGACGGCACCCGGCTGACTCCGCTACAGAACGCGAGCAATCTCGGCTCCGGTCTATACGTATGGTGCGACGACCCGACCGCACAAACTCCGGACCGGATAGCCGCATCGATCACGATGCCGATGCGCGTCATGGCGCAAAAGACCTGGGGCCCAGCCAAACCCACAACCTACTTGGAATTCGCCGCCCTCTCGGACGCGGTCGCCGAACCCGTCTAGACCGCGCTGAGGACCTGTCGGCTGCCGAGTGGAGTCTTCAGCGGCACCTCGAGGGTGCCGAAAACCGCGATCATGGTGCACATTCGGCCGACGGCATCGGCGCGCGTACCCGATCGGAGTTCCACGGTGACCGTCGAATCGGTCTCGGTCACGCCGGCATCCACGCCATAGCACTCCGGCGATCCGGTCTCGAAGTTGATCGCGATCCGATCATCGGCCACCCGTGACCAGGACGTGAACGGAATCGGATGCGCGCCAACGATCGTCGGATCGGCGACGAACATCCGGCCCGCGTCGGCGGGTGTACCCTCGGTCGGCGTACTCTTCGCTGCACTCGTTGTCTTCCCTTGTGTCCCACCGTTATCGGAGCCACCGCATGCGGTGACGGCGAGGCCGACGAACAATGCGACGGCGACTGCGGCGGGCCGAACTCGCGACATCCGATACATACCGACCACCCTAATCCACCCGTCGAAGCGCCGAGGCGAACCGCGCCAGCAAACCAGGAGAATGATTGTGTCGGTTTGTGCGACAAGATGATAGAGCGATGAAGCGGACACAGTGAACATTCGGCTAAGCCTGCGCGTAATACCTCCGCGCTGCTCGCCCGCACAGTACATTCGGGGGCCGATGCGCGCCCAGCGGCACGCATCGAGTCGGAATGCTTGGCACAGTAAACCTTCGAAAGGAAGAACGTGGGCGACACGCTGCGCGTAGGTGAAGAACTCGGGCTCGGCCAGACTCTGGTCGGCGGTGCGTACACCCTGACCCTGCAGCCCGATGGCAATCTGGTGCTGTCGGAACCGGATGGAAATGTCGTGTGGTCCACTCTGACTCACGATCAGGGTGTCGAGCGGGCCGTCCTGCAGGAGGACGGCAACTTCGTGCTCTACAAGGGTGAGGGCGCCGCCTGGGCCACCGAAACCAATGGCCGGGAAGCGGACCGGCTGACCGTGCAGGCCGACCGCAATGTGGTGCTGTACGGCACGGACGGCAGCGCGCTGTGGGCGTCGGACACCCAGACCGACAACCCGCTGCCCGCCCCGGAACCGGAGCTCGAGCCGGTTGCCGAGCAGGCCGCCGCGCCCGCCGCCGAAGAGGTTCCGCCACCGCCGCCGGCCGCGCAGACCTACACGGTCGAGCCGGGCGACACCCTGTGGGCGATCGCCGAGCGCTTCTACGGCGACGGCAACCGCTACCAGGAGATCGCCGACGCCAGCGGCATCGACAACCCGGATGCCATCAACCCCGGCCAGGTGCTCACCATCCCGTGACGTGCTGACGACGAAGGGCCCCGAGGCTGCTTCAGCTTCGAGGCCCTTCCGCGTCGGTGTCTACCGGCTGGTGAACGGCAGAAGTGCCATCTCGCGGGCGTTCTTCACCGCGACGGCGACCTGGCGCTGCTGCTGCGGGGTGAGCCCGGTGACCCGGCGGCTGCGGATCTTGCCGCGATCGGAGATGAAGGTGCGCAGCAGGTTGACGTCCTTGTAGTCGACCGTCTCGATGCCCGCCGCGATCAGCGGGTTCTTCTTCGGGCGACGGGCCTGCTCGGCGCGAACCTTCTTCGAGGGTGCTCGCTTGACTGCCATGTGACGGGTTTCCTTCTCGAGATCAGTGGTTGTCTACCAGCTCGATTTGTGCACACCGGGGAGTTCACCCCGATGGGCCATCTCGCGTACACGTACGCGGGAAAGTCCGAACTTCCGGAGATGACCGCGCGGTCGTCCGTCCGCGGCGTCCCGATTGCGCAATCGTACCGGACTGGCATCGCGGGGCAGCCGATGTAGCGCCGACTGTGCCGCTGCGCGGGCTTCCTCGGAGGTGGTCGGCTTGCGGATCAGTTCCTTGAGCTCCGCACGCCGCGCCGCATGGCGGGCGACGATCTCCTTGCGCTGTTCATTGCGGGCGATTTTCGACTTCTTGGCCATCAGCGCTCCTCGCGGAAGTCGACGTGCCTGCGCACCACCGGATCGTATTTGCGCAGCACCATCCGGTCCGGATCATTGCGCCGGTTCTTTCGCGTGACGTACGTATATCCCGTTCCCGCAGTGGATTTCAGCTTGATGATCGGCCGGATCTCGGTCGATTTCGAGGCCATGGCGCGCTCCCGTCAGATCTTGTCGCCGCGGGCTCGGATCCGGGCGACGACCGCCTCGATCCCGTCCCGGTCGATGGTCTTGATGCCCTTGGCGGAGACGTTCAGCGTGATGCGCCGGTCCTCGCTGGGCAGGTAGTAGGTCTTGCGCTGGATATTGGGATTCCAGCGCCGGCTCGTCCGCTTGTGCGAGTGCGATACGGACTTGCCGAATCCCGGCTTGCGCCCGGTGACCTGGCAGTGGGCCGACATGCGGACTCCTTCCAGTATTTGACAATCATTTTCGACAACGGCTGTTCGACAATGTACCGTTGCCTGACAGCAAATGAAAATCGTTATCGAAAGGAAGGTCGCGTGGAACCCGCCCTACTCCCACCCGGGGGGCAGTCCGACCGGAGAACGCCCGTCGTGGTGCTCGCCGGATGCTCCGGAGCGGCCGCGGCGGGTGTGGCACGACTGGCCGCCGCACTGCGCGAGACGCCGGCCACCGTCACCATCCGCCACGACCTGGGCGGACTCGGCGAGGGCATCGTGCATCGCACGGTGCGCATCGGCGAGCAGGAGACCTCGACCGTGCTCGAATTGGCGCACGGCTGCGTCTCCTGCACCCTGCGCATCGATCTGCTGCCGCTGCTGTGCGCGCTCGCGGCCCGTGAATCGGTGGATCGCATTGTGCTGGAACTGGATCCGGCCTTCGAGGCGGAGGCGGTATGCCGGGCGATCGAGAATATCGTCGTCACCGGTGTGGTGGGACGTGTCGACGGCCCGGCCGGGCGCGATGTGCGGGTCGAGGCCGTGCTCACCTGTGTGGACGCGCGAACCTGGTTGGCCGATGCCACCGGCGAGGACACCCTCGCCGAGCGTGGACCGGCGACCGCCGACGACGATCGGACCGTGGCTCAGGTGGCGGTCGGTCAAGTCGACTTCGCGGATGCCGTTGTGGCACACGGTAGTACCGGCGATCCGATCGATCGGGCGCGTCTCGCCGCGGTACTGTCCCGGCTCGCGCCCGAAGCGCCGGTGGCCTGGATCGACGACATCGATCTGCTCGACTCGGCCGATGTCGAGGCATTGCTCGCGCGCATCCCGGCCCATTCACGGCGTGGCCGCGTCTTCGATGCACACGCGCCGCTGTTGCGTGGCCAGCCGCCGCTCGGCGCCGAATACGGTGTCGCCCTAGTCGAATTCGCCGCGAGCCGCCCGTTCCATCCGGCCCGCCTGCACGAGGCCCTCGACGTGCTCTTCGACGGCGTCGTGACCGCGCGCGGGCGGATGTGGCTGGCCACCCAGCCGAACGAGGTGGTGTGGCTGGAATCGGCGGGCGGCGGATTGCGCGTCGGCGGCGCGGGACCGTGGCTGGCCGCCATGAGTCCGAGCGAGCTGGAACAGGCCGACCCCATGCGCCGGGCCATGGCCGCGCTGCGCTGGGACGAGCAGTTCGGCGACCGCGATATCTCGCTGGTCATCCTGGTCCATGACGCGGACCCGGCCGAGATCCGGCAGGCCCTGCACTGGGCGCTGGTCGAGGACGACGAACTGCGCCTGGTGGAACGCGCACCCGAGCGGGTAGCGCAGTGGGAGGACCCCTTCGGCGAATGGCATGCCGACCCCTGCGAACCCACCGGCCTGCCGATCGATGGCCAGACGAAAAGCCCTAGAGGAGAGGCGAAATGAAGACTGGCATACATCCGGACTACCACCCTGTGGTGTTCGAGGATTCGAGTACCGGAAAGCGGTTCCTGACCCGGTCCACCGCCACCAGCGCACGCACTGCCGAATGGGAAGACGGCAATACCTACCCGCTGCTGGTCGTGGACGTCACCTCCGATTCACACCCGTTCTGGACCGGCGCGCACCGCGTGCTCGATACCCAGGGCCGGGTGGAGAAGTTCGAGCGCAAATACGGCAGGCGGGCCTCGTCCCGGCCTTCACGAGGGGAGGGCTGATATGGCGGTGCCCAAGCGCAGGATGTCGCGGTCGAATACCCGCAGCCGTCGCTCGCAGTGGAAGGCGACCCCGCCGGACCTGGTGCCGGTCAGTGTCGGCGGGGTCGTACACAAGGTGCCGCGCCGTTTGGTGCAGGCGGTGCGGCGTGGGCTCATCGATCCGGAACGGATCTGATCCACGCTCGAACGAACGGCGGCCCGGCAGATGATTCTGCCGGGCCGCCGCTTGTCGAGCACCACGTTTACGGTCATGCGAACTCTTTCGTACGAACCGGTATGTGCAAGCTGACGATAACTCGCGCGCTGCTGGCACAGGACGGAACGCGCTGGGGCGATGGTCGATCGACCGGAATGGCTCGATGCCGGTCTCGGACCGTACCCGCTCGAGAATGTGGCAATCCAATAGCTACCTAAGTTGGTCAAGTCACGTGGAAGTTCGCCGTGTCTGTGATTGCGGAGTGGTAGCTCATCAGTCAATTACGTACTGTGAGTTGGTTTTTCGTGTCCGTAAAAGTCCTGGCGCAGTGATGATTTCGTGCTCTCGCGCCGGTACCCTCATCCGAGAGGGCGGGTTCTCGGAACCCCGGTTCACCGGATCTCCGGGAACCCGCTCATCGCCAAACTTCCGGCCTCTCTGCCGATTTCCCCACTTCCCGGCCACCGGGCCGACCTGGCAAGTCCGGCAATAGGGACTCCAGCCGGGCCAGTTGCTCACCCACGAAGTCGGCCGGACCCTCGATCAGCGACAGCGGCCACGGCCAATGCGGCCCGTCCAACCGCTTCACCTCTTCCACCAGATCCGCGGTGGTGGCCTCGAGTTCGCTGATCTCCGTACGCAATTCGCCGATTTGCGTACGCAAATCGGCAGATTCGTCCTCCAGCTCCTTGATCCGCTGTAGCGCCGCCGCCACACCGTCCACCAGCGTGCGATAGCGGCCCTCCGCATCGGTGCCGAGTTGCGGCCAACCGGACAGCTCCGGACCGCGCAACTGGATCTGGATATCGCGCAGCACTGCCTCTTGTTCCGGCGTCACGTCCGGTTCCTCCTGTACGAAGTCCCACTGACCGAAATCGATTGTCTCGGCCTCGTTTACATCGCAGAGCACGCCCCCGACGACCACCTGACGCAATGTCTGATGGATATTGCGCCTTGTCTCCACATTGGTGCCCGACCAGGCATCGGTCTGCCACGACCAGGCCGCGAAGCCCGCGTCCAACGCCCGGCTGATCGACCAGAACCCGCCGTAGATACCGACATTCGCGGCGCCGAGCACGGTGGCCGCGCCGTCGAGATAGGCGTTGATCGCCACCTGATCCTGCGGTGTCGAATCGAAGTCCGCGGAAAAGTAGATCGGCCGATCCAACCGCCCGCCACAGCGCAGCACCTGCGCCAAACCCGTACGGGCATCGACTATTCCGGCGCCGTAGCCGTCCAGCATCCTGGCCGCGGTGGTCTCCCAGTTCGACACGATGGAGATGCCGTTGGCCCGCAGGTCGTCGGCTTCGGCCGGGGTCAACTGCTTGCCGGGCAGGGTCGGACCGCCCTCGGAGAGGTAGCGCACGACGAAATCGAAACCGGCCGCTCGAATGGCCGCGCCGCCGGGACGGCCCGCCGCGTAGTCCAGCCCCAAACGCATATCTCTCACTGTAGGGGGTGGCGTGGGCCGAAATCGGCGGCATCGCCGAACCCGCCGAAACTGTCGGCGCCCGGTGGTTGACTAGGTCTCTGGAGGTGCCTATTCACTAGAAACGGAGATGACCGATGCCCATACGCAACGAGGCATGGCCCGAGGGAACACCGGCCTGGATCGACTGTCAGGTCGAGGATCCGGGGAAGGCCGCACAGTTCTACGAGGGTTTGTTCGGCTGGGAGATCCAGGACGGCGGCCCGGATTCGGGCGGCTATCTGATGGCGTTGAAAACCGGCGCGCCGGTGGCCGGAATCGGTCCGAAGCCGCCGTCGATGCCGGGCATGCCATCGGTCTGGACCACCTACTTCGCGGTCACCGATGCCGATGCCACCGCCGCGAAGGTGCAGCAGGCGGGCGGTGAGGTGATCGTGCCGACCTTCGATGTCATGGAGTTCGGCCGGATGTTCGTCGCGACCGATCCGGTCGGCGCGGTCTTCGCGGTATGGCAGGCGACGGGGCACAACGGCGCGGCCGTCTACAACGAGCACGGCGCCTACGGCTGGAACGAACTGCACACCCGCGATATCGAGGCGGCCAAGAAGTTCTACGGCGACGTATTCGGCTTCAGTTACACGGAATTCGACTTCGGCGACGCCGAGTACGTGGTGTTCACTCCGCCGGCCAGAACCGAGGGCGTCGGTGGCATAGCCGACGAGTCCGGTAAGCCGGCCGACGGTATGCCGTCGTATTGGCTGGTGTGGTTCCAGCACGACGATGTGGACGCCGGTGTCGCCACGGCAACGGAATTGGGCGGCCGGGTGCTGCAGGCGATCGCGGATTCACCCGCCGGACGCTCGGCCGTCATCGCCGGTCCGCAGGGCGAGGCGATCGGCATCATCGATCCGAGCAAGACCGTCGGGGAGATGCCGGCACCCAAGGCCTGACCCCTCGGCCGATCGGCAGCGAGCTCCAGCCGGCTCAGCGCACCGACTGGAGCTCGGACCGGAGCCGGTCCGACCGCAGCTCGGACCGGCGCTTGGCCTCGAGCGCCGCCGCCGTCTCGCGCCGGTCCGGTGCGATGAGTACCGCGCTGATCGGGACCGTCAGCGCGAGCGATCCGATGACGAACATCGGGAAGACGAATTCGAACAGCGTGAGTCCGTCCGGTGCCTTCGCGGTGGTATCGATGTTCGGGTCGATGGCCGCGACCCCGGCGTAGTACATGCCCGCCACACCGACGGCGAACAGCAGCACCGTGGCCGCCCGCGCGAGCAGACCGTGCAGCGCCTGGAACGACCACAGCGTGCCCACACCGGTGAGCACCGCGACCGCCATCGCGACCGCCGCGAGCCACGGGGAGATATCGATCGAACCCCGGATGCGAATGGACCCGAGCCCCAGATACAGGGTGAGACCGATGCCGAATCCCATGACCAGCCCGCCCGGGATGAGCCGGGCCGGTTGCAGCCGACGGCCGATGATGATCAGCGCGACGAATACCGCGACGAACGAGGTCACCATCGCCGCGATCATCTTGCCGCCGTCGAAGCGCGCCGCGGTACCCGAAATATCGAGGCCGAGCAGCGCGACCGAGGTCGACAACCAGACCCCGACGCCGCCGAGCGCCACCGCGGCCGAGGTCACCCACACCAACCGGAACCGCGACGATCGCGCCGCGTGTAGTACGCAGGCCAGCCCGACCACGGCGCCGAGCACCGAAACACCGTAGGAGAGTGAGGCGACCCAGTATCCCATCGAGAACTGGTCCACCACTGCGCCGTTGTCCGCCGCGGCGAACAACCGGACGTCATGCATGTCGAGCGGTTCCTTCCAATTCGAGCGCCTTCAGTTGGGCGATCGCGTATTCGGTGACGGCCGCCAGCGCCTGGCGGACCTCCATGGCATTGCGCGCGTCGATATCCACGATGGGCACCCCCTCACGCACCGAAAGCGCCTCGCGCAGTTCGGCGATCGGGAAGCGGGGCGCGTCCGGGAAGCGGTTGACCGCGATCAGGAACGGCAGCTTGCGCGCCTCGAAGAAGTCGACGGCGGCGAAGCTGTCCTCGAGCCGTCGGGTGTCGATGAGCACCACCGCGCCGATGGCGCCGCGGATCAGGTCGTCCCACATGAACCAGAAGCGGCGCTGGCCCGGCGTGCCGAACAGGTACAGCACCAGGTTGCCCGGCAGGATGATGCGGCCGAAATCCATTGCGACCGTGGTGGTTTCCTTGTCCGGGGTATCGGCGAGATCGTCGATACCATCGGAAAAGCGGGTCACCATGGCCTCGGTGCGTAGGGGAACGATCTCCGATACCGCGCCGACGAAGGTCGTCTTACCCGCCCCGAAGCCGCCTGCGACCACGATCTTGGTCGAGGCGACGCGGGTGTCGGCATCGGCGGGTCCGGTGTTACCGGATCCGGAGTTGCCGGGCTGCCCGTAATTTCCGCCTTGCCTATAGGGCACGGAGTCCACGCAAAGTCCTCTCCATAAGGGAACGGCGCTCATCGAAGCTCGCCTCGTCGGTCAGTGTCGAATGCACGCGCAGCGCGCCGTCGACGACGAGGTCACCGACCATGACCCGGACCATGCCGAGCGGTCGATCCAGGTGGGCGGCGATCTCGGCGACCGACAGCCGGTGCGTGCCCAGCCGCAGGATCTCGGTGCGCAGATCGCCCGCCGGCCAATCGAGATGCGCAGTGTACGACAGGGTTTCGATAACCGCTTCGAGCGGTAGGTCGACCGCGGGTTCGGTACGCCCGGAGGTCAGGGCATACGGTCTGACGCGGGTGGTCGGCCGGTTCGGTCCGTGGCCGAATGGACTCGACATCGTTGGATCAGACGGCTGTCCGGGCGGTGGCCGTGACCACCGTGCCCACCCGGTCGACGAGCAGGGCCATTTCGTAGCCGATCCGACCGATGTCGTGCGACTTGTTGGCGAGCACGGCCAGGTGCGACCCGTTGCCGACGCTCATCACCAACAGGTAGCCGCGCTGCATCTCCACGATCGACTGCATCACCTTGCCGCCGTCGAACAGCGATGCCGCTCCGGTGGCGAGGCTGGCCAGACCCGCGGTGACCGCGGAAAGCTGTTCGGCGCGGTCCGCGGGTAGATTCGGGCTGGTCGCCTGCAGCAGACCGTCCGCCGTCACCAGCACCGCGTGCGACACTCCGGGCACATCCTTGGTGAAGCGGGCAACCAGCCAGTTGAGGTTCTCGTCCGTGGTGCTGTTCGGGTTGGTCATACAAGCCCTCCGTCGTTGTACTGCGCTTCGGCCCGCCCGCTGCGGACCCCACTGAGATGCCTGGTCAAGTTGTTCCGGATCTCCTCCGGATCGCGTACGCCGGGTTCCTCCACCGGCGCGAGGCCGCCGGGCACCAATTGCGCTCCGGGCCTGCGGATCGGCAGTCCGCCGACGGTGCGTGCGTCGGCGGTCGGATGGCTGGCCTGCTCGGCGGCTGTCCAGCCCGCGTCGGCGGGGGAGGTCCATGCCGAGGGCGAGGGTTGTGCCGTCGCAGGCTCGACCAACCACTCCGAGACCATCCGCTGATAGATCGGGGTGGGCGTCTCGCCCTGCACAGGCTGTAGTCGGGTCGAGGTGTTGGTCGCGGCGTCGGCCGAGACCGGCTGTAGTCGAGTCGAGGTCGGCTCGGGTTCCGTTGCGGCGGGCGGCCTTCTGGTCGGCAGCGACGGCCGCAGAGCAGCGGTCTGATACGGCTCGGCGGGCTCACGGGCGACGATCGGATTCGATCCGGTGTCCACCGGCCCTTCGGGCTGTTCGGCCCACAGATCGGTGACCGCGCCGAGGGGCACCTGCGGTTCCGCGTCGATGACCGAATTCGGTCCGGTGGCAGGCTCATCCGCCGGGGTCGGCGGCCCGAACGGCGCGATGCGGGACCGGTCGTTCTCGCCGCGGCGGCTGCTCGGATTCTCGGCGAATACGTCGACCGAGGTTTCGGTGTGATCATCGCCGGGTACCGATATCTCAGGCGCGTCGGCGACGCGCATGGTCGGACGACGTTGTGGCAGACCGGAACTGGTGACCGCGAACCGCGACGGTTCACGCTGCGGCAGGCTCGGCACCGGTACCAGCGTGCGCGGCGGCTGTTGTTGCGAGGGGGCGGGCAACGCGGCCATGACCTGCGCTTCGAGGGCCCGCTGGTTCGGATCGGTCGCATCGAGCGGCGGCGCGACCAGTGCGCCGGGCAGGTGCACGCTCGCGGTGATGCCGGGCTGCTGCGCCATGGTCGAGGTACGGCGCAGGCTCACCGTGATGGTGTGCCGCTTGGCGAGTCGGCCGACGACGAAAAGGCCCATGCGGCGGGCGGTTTCGACGGTGACCTCACCACCGGAGGCCAGCCGGTCGTTGGTGAGCTGCAGATCCTCGAGTGACATGCCGAGGCCGCGGTCGGTGATCTCGATCAGGTAGCCGCCGTCGACCGCGCGCGCCACCATCACCGCGACCGGTGTGGTCGGCGGGGAGTAGCGCAGCGCGTTATCGATCAGTTCGGCCAGCAGATGTTCGATATCGACAGCGGGCTCACCGGCGACGATGCCGTCGGGCACCGCGCCGATCTCGACCCGCTGGTAGTCCTCCACCTGGGAGACCGCACTCCAGAGCATATCCGATAGCGGCACCGGATGTAGTTGACCGCGGCGCAGTGCGGTACCGGCGAGCACCAGCAGGTTGTCGCCGTTGCGGCGCATGCGGGTGGCGAGGTGGTCGAGGCGGAACAGGCTCTGTAGCCGTTCGGCATTGTCCTCGTCGTGTTCCAGATCCTCGATCAGCGACAGCTGCTGTTCGACGAGGGATTGGCTACGGCGGGAAAGGGTTTCGAACATATTCCCGATCTGCAGTCGCAGTCGGGCCTGATCGGCGGCGAGATTGAGCGCCTGCTCGTGGATTTCGTCGACGGCGCGGGCCAGCTGGCCGACCTCGTCGGTGGTGTGCACGCCGACCGGGGTGATCTCCGGGGTGGCGCCACCGCTGCGCACCACCGCGAGTTCGTCGGGCAGCTTGACGTGCGCGACCTCGAGCGCGTCGCGGCGTAGCCTGCGCACCGGGACGACCAGGGTGCGCGCGACGGCGAGGGCCAGCGCAAGACCGGCCAGCAGCATGCCGATGACGATCGTGGTCTCGCGCAGCGCACCGGTCTGCGCCTCGGTGGTCCGATGCGCCAGCGCCTTATCGATGGTGTCGGCGAGGGAATTGGTGGTCTTCTCGTAGGTGTCCGAGCTGGCCTGTAGTGAATCCAGTACGGCCGGATTCGATGTCGGATCCCCGCCGTTCTGACTGAATGCGCCGAGGCGGATGCCGACCGCGTCCAGCAGTGGCCGCATATTCGGCGCATTGTCCAGCAGGATGATGCCGTAGGTATTGATCATGGTCATCTCGGCGCCGGCCGAGATGAGCACCTTCGCGCGCACGCTCGGATTGCGGCCGGCATCGGGGGAGCCGATCATCATGCGCTGCTGGGTGAGTACCCGCCGGGCGTTCTGGATCGCGCCGATCTGCAGGAAGTAGCGCTGGATGTTGAGGTCCTCGACCGACGGCGACAGCGCAAACGCGTTGCCGATGCGAACCGCGATCTCGTCGGCCTGCTCGCCGACCATCATCGGCGATCCGTTGCGCAGGCTATTGCGCATGGTGGTGCCGGTGGCGACGGCCGAGGCCAATTCGGAGGTGACCCGGGTGCTCACCTTGGTGGTGCGCATTCCGGCCTCGAGATCGGCGAGCGCCTGATCGAATTTCGTCAATGCCGCGTCCGTCGCCGGATCCGCGGTGTTACCCCAGGAGGCGGTCGCCGCGACCGCGAGTTGTTCGGTGGCCGTGCCGAACTTGACGATCGGGCGAATGATGATGACCTGTTCGGTCGCCGCATCCAACTGCGACATCGTGCGCAGTTCGTTGTTGATGCGAAGCACGGCGAAGACGGTGGCCAGCAGCACGGGCAGGACCAGCACGATGCCAACCTTGCGAGTGACCGACCAGTTGGACAGACTGAATTGCCAGGACCGCGGTGCAGCTTCCATCCGCTTCCGTTGCCTCCGCTTCACGAGCTTGCACGTGTGCCCCCGGATGGCGCGTGGCTGTTCGGTTTTGATTCAACCCGCTGAGAACCAACTAGAGGTCTTCTTTTTACCGCAGGGAACATACCGCGCAGAGTGACTAACGGCAATCTGGGGCAGTCGCTCTGCAATTCACTCGAATATGGCTACTCAGAACGGCTTTCGTCGCCCAAAACGGTTGCCGGATTCCGTCGAGATCTGTACGTGATCACAAACCTGCTGGTCGCTCGTCCAGCCCCTAGTGGGCGGCATCGATGCTGGCGCGGCGTGTCGGGCGGCGCCCTCTCAGTCGACTCTCAGTCGATGCGGTCAAACTGGGGGCATGCGCATTCTGGTAGTCGACGACGATCGTGCCGTCCGGGAATCGCTGCGCCGGTCACTGACCTTCAACGGCTACTCCGTCGATCTCGCGGTCGACGGAGTGGACGCACTGGAGAAAGCAACTGTGCAGCGACCAGACGCACTCGTGCTCGATGTGATGATGCCCCGGATGGATGGGCTCGAAGTTTGCCGACGCTTGCGCAGCACCGGAGACGATCTGCCGATTCTGGTTTTGACGGCGCGGGATTCGGTTTCCGAACGGGTAGCCGGACTCGATGCCGGTGCCGATGACTATTTGCCGAAACCTTTCGCACTAGAGGAATTGCTGGCCCGATTGCGCGCGTTGTTGCGTCGCCGTGCCACCGATCCCGGCGAGGTTTCCGAGACCATGACGTTTGCCGATCTGTCGCTGGATCCGGTCACCCGCGAGGTGACGCGACGCGACCGCTCGATCAGCCTGACCCGCACCGAGTTCTCGCTGCTGGAAATGCTGATGGCCAATCCGCGCCGGGTGCTGACCCGCAGCCGCATTCTCGAGGAGGTCTGGGGCTACGACTTCCCGACCTCCGGTAATGCGCTCGAGGTCTATATCGGCTACCTGCGCCGCAAGACCGAGGCGGAGGGCGAGACCCGGCTCATCCACACCGTGCGCGGTGTCGGCTACGTGCTGCGCGAAACTCCTCCGTAGGCGAGTCGACACCCCATGGCCAGAACCAATCCCAAGCGACAAGTGGTCGCGGCGCTCGGCGCATATCCCTCGGAACCGCCGGATATGCGCCCGCCCATGCCCCTGACCAGGTCGGTCTCCCTGCGCTGGCGGGTCACCCTGCTCGCCGCCTCGGTGGTCGCCATCGCCGTGGCCGTCACTTCCATCGCCGCCTATGCCATGGTGGCCCGCGCACTGAACGCCGATGTGGACGCACAGCTCCGGGCGCGCGCGAACACCATGATCAACAATAATTTCGACAGTTTGGGTTTCCAGTCGATCGTGCTGGCCGGCCTGTACTCCAATGATGTCGGAGTGGCGTTGATATACGCGAAAGACAAGGCGTATATGCCGCCGCAGCAAACGATTCCGCCGGTCGGCACCCAGGAACTCGCGGTCGCGAACGGTGAGCTGCCCTCGTCACTGCGCACCGTGAGTAATCAGCGGGTACTCGCCATGCCGACACATTCCGGCGCGACGCTGGTCATCTCGCAGCGGCTGCAACCGACCCGCGAGGTATTGGATCGGCTCGCTTGGTTGCTGTTCGTGGTGGGCGGTTGTGGAGTTGTGCTGGCAGCGGCAGCGGGTACCGCGGTCGGTCGCACCGGGCTGCGCCCGATCGGACGGCTCACCGCGGCGACCGAACGGGTCGCGCGCACCGATGATCTGACACCGATTCCGGTAACGGGTGACGATGAACTCGCAAGGCTCACAGAGAGCTTCAACACAATGTTGCGCGCACTCGCCGAATCGCGCGATAGGCAACGCCGATTGGTCGCCGACGCCGGACATGAATTGCGCACCCCGCTGACTTCGCTGCGCACCAATATGGAATTGCTGATCGCCTCCAGTCGCCCTGGCGCACCGCAGATTCCGGAACAGGACATGGCCGAGCTGCGCGCGGATGTGATGGCTCAGATCGAGGAATTGTCGACCCTGGTCGGCGATCTCGTCGATCTCGCCCGCGAGGACGCGCCCGAAACCGTTTACGAGCGAGTGGATCTCGGCGAGGTGGCCGAGCGCGCACTCGAGCGGGCCCGGCGCCGTCGCGGTTCCATCGAGTTCGCCGCACAACTGCAGCCTTGGTTCGTATACGGCCATGAGGCGGGCCTGGAGCGGGCGATTCTGAATGTCCTCGACAATGCCGCGAAGTGGAGTCCGGCGGGCGTGCAGGTGAAGGTCACCATGCGGGAAACCGGTCGCGGCTTGCTCGAGCTCGATGTCGACGACGCCGGACCGGGCATTCCGGCCGCCGAGCGCGAGCTGGTGTTCGACCGTTTCTATCGGACCACGGCATCGCGTTCCATGCCGGGCTCGGGGCTCGGCCTGGCGATCGTCAAACAGGTGGTGACCAAGCACGGCGGCACGATCACCATCGAGACCTCCGAGCGCGGCGGCGCCCTGATTCGGATCGTGTTGCCGGGTGCGGCCAGCATGCTCGACGGTGTGGTCGACTCCGTAACCGATTGACGCCGTTGGAGACTAAGGTGATGGCCGGGCCTTACCCGGTCCGTCCGCAATACTCGGAAAACTGAAAGCAGCGTCTCAGTCCGCTCTCAGTCGTCGTCGCCAAGCTGGTCGAAGACGTAAGGAGAAAAATGACCGAGGATTCCAAGGAAGGCTTGACGCCGCAGCCGGATAACGCCGACGCCGTGTCCGGTCCGCATCCGACCCAGGAGATCCCGGTCGCACCACCGGGCCAGACCTACGCGCAATCCGGATACGGGCCTCAGGCGCCGACACCGCGTCCGACGATCTGGCAGCAACGCATGCCGCCCAACTCGACTCAGCAATTCCCCGGTCCCGAAGCGGGTCCGGAATACGCCCAGCCGTCCTACGCCCCGCCCGTCCCACCCGGCGGGCCGTATCCCGGCGCCGCGTTCGCCGCCGAGCCGCAGCCCGAACCCGCACGCCGCCCGGTCCGCACCGGTCTCGTCGTCGGCGCGGTCGCGCTCGCACTCGTCAGCGGTGGTGTCGGTGGCGCGGTCGGCTCGCTGGTCACCCGTTCCGACAACGGCCACAGCACGGTGACCAATGCCCTGGACGTGCCCAAACCCAACGTCAGCAATGTCACCAACGCGCCGGCCGGCTCCACCCAGGCGGTGGCGCAGAAGGTGCTGCCGAGCGTGGTGATGATCAAGGTCGCCAGCAATCGCGCACAGGGCGAGGGCTCCGGTGTGGTGCTGTCCTCCGACGGTCTGATCCTCACCAACAACCATGTCGCCTCCGGCGGTGGCACCAACGCCAAGATGGAGGTCGCCTTCGCCGACGGCACCACCGCACCGGCCACGCTGGTCGGCGCCGATCCGGTCTCGGATCTGGCCGTGATCAAGGTGCAGGGCAAGAACGGACTGACCCCGATCGATCTGGGCAGCTCGTCGGATCTCGCGGTCGGCCAGCCGGTCATCGCCATCGGCTCGCCGCTCGGGCTGGCGGGCACGGTGACCACGGGCATCGTCTCGGCACTCAACCGCCCGGTCTCCACCAACGGTGAGGGCACCCCGAGCCAGGTGCAGCCGGTCATCGATGCGATCCAGACCGATGCCGCGATCAACCCGGGCAACTCCGGTGGCGCGCTGGTCGACGCCAACGGCAAGCTCATCGGCATCAATACCGCCATCGCCAGCCTCGGCGGCAGCGAGGCGACCGGTCAGCAGAGCGGTTCCATCGGCCTCGGCTTCGCCATCCCGGTCGATCAGGCCCGCCGGGTCGCCGACGAACTCATCAAGACCGGTCACGCCACCTACGCCCAGATCGGCATCAAACTGCGCCCGCAGGACACCGCCGCACGGGTGCTCGAGGCGACCCCGGACGGTCCGGCCGCCAAGGCGGGTATTCCGGCCGGGGCCATCATCACCAAGGTGGACAGCCGGACCATCGACTCGGGCGACGCACTCATCGCCGCCGTCCGTTCCCATCAGCCAGGAGACAAGGTGAAGGTCACCTACACCGATGAACAAGGCAACAACCCCAAGACAGTCGACGTGACGCTCTCCGGTGCGGCCGCGGACGGTGGCCGATGATGCGGGTTCTGCCCGGCGGATTGTCGGCAGGACCGGGAGCCGACGCCCACCTCGTCGATCTGGACGCTACGGTTACCAACATGGAAATCGATGCTCCTGTCGCGGGGCGTGCTCTGGTGGTGGTCGTCGACGATCGAACGGCGCATGGAGGTGTGGATTCGCTCGGGCCGCTGGTCACCGAGCTGCTCACCGAGGCGGGTTTCCTGGTGGACGCTTCGGTATCGGTGCAGGCTGATGAGGTCGAGATCCGCAATGCGCTCAACACCGCGGTGATCGGCGGTGTCGACCTGGTCATCTCCGTCGGCGGCACCGGCATGTCCCCGCGCGATGTCACGCCCGAGGCCACCTCGCAGGTGCTCGACCGGGAACTGACGGGGATCAGCGAGGCGCTGCGTTCCTCCGGTCGCGTAGCCGGTTCGCTCGACGCCGGCCTCTCGCGCGGTCTGGCCGGAATCTCCGGCAGCACTTTGGTGGTAAACCTGCCGGGCAGCCGGTCCGCGGTCCGCGACGGCATGGCAACCCTCGGTCCGCTCGCCAGCCGAGTGATCGGCGAGTTGTCCGGATTGGCGGAATAAATTACCGCCGCGAACTCCTCCGACGACCCTCGTCCGGCGACACGCCGGGCGAGGGACGCGGCGCGTCTGGCAAAAATTTTCGGTGAGGTCCTCCCGGAGACGACCGGTGACGAGCGCGGCGACGAGACCGAATCGTTATCCGACGACTGGCTCCGGTCGCAGGTGCCACCCCATCACGGCTCGTGACTCATCTACGGTCCAGCCACGTACCATCGTTCGCGATCGCGCCTCCATCCATTGCGAATTCCTCACGCTGAAGTTTGCTTGACCTTCAAGTACGATGCTGTCCCGTAGTTACCATCGGCATCGTTGCGACTGCGGCCGCCCTTTGCGGTCGTTCGGGTGGCGCTTATTTCCTGTTTATGCACGTCAAGCAATATGAGCATTTGAGATGGTGTGATCTAGATCACATTGATCTTAACGGAAACTTACGTTGCCAGACCGTTACTGGTCGGTTTAATCTCGCCACGAGCCACCCACGCTGCTGGACCTCGCGGGCCCGGGTGCGGCACGTACGTTTGTCGACTCGGCGGAACCCGGCTCGGTTCCGATGCCAGCACTGACCGTTGCGCCGAAATAACAGCCGGTTACGTATCGGCAACAATCGGGGCACAAACTGAGCTGGGCCTGAGAGGACCAACGTCCAGCCTCGATGGTCGAGGTTGACTGTTAGAACCTGATGAGGGGAAGTATGAGCGAGAACCGCACCAACGGTCTGCGCCGCAGTGCCCGGATCGCGGGCGTCGGCGCTGCCGCGGCCGTGGCCATGGGCCTGCTTTCGACCGGTGCTGCCAATGCCGATACCTTTGTGCCGTTGCCGGACGGCCAGAAGGGCGGCCCCGATGTGACGCTCACCCGTACTGGTGAGCACGCCCTGATTTCGCCTTCGTTGGCGGCCAACGGTGCCGGCCGTGTGGTCTGGGTTTCGGGCAATGCTGTCGCCGATGTGAACGTGACGCCGGAAGGCACGGTCGGGCCGAACAACGGCGCCTCCGGGGCACCGGGTACCAACAACTCCTCGACGCACGGCGCATCGCAGCTGAGCACCGGCTACATCGTCGGCTGCCAGGTCAGCATCGCCAGCGACGCCATTTCGGCCGGTGTCTCCGGCAGTATCAACCTCTCGGGCGGTACGCTCGGCGGTTCGATCGGCCTCAATCTCGGCCCGGGCGAGGTCAAGTTCGTTCAGATCGATTACAAGGACATTCTGAAGCCGGGCCGTTACTCGGTCGAGTACCAGGATGCCGAGATCGAGATCCAGGGCTGCGCGGGCTACGCCCAGGCGCGTGCCTACACCGTCGTCGAGATCATCGGTGACCACTACTCGAAGACCACCCTCTACGGGCAGCCGTTCAGCATCGGCTGATATCGGTCAATCCACGAATATTCTTCTCGCTCAAGCGAATCAACCCTCGAGGGATTACTAGCATGATCAACCGTAAGAACGTGGCACGGGTGGCCGGTGTAGGCGCCGCTGCCACTGTCGCTCTTGGCCTGTTCTCCACCGGCGCCGCGAACGCCGATACCTTTGTTCCGCTGCCGGGTGGCTCGATCACCAAGACGCTGTCCGACGGCACCGTGGTCACCATCAGCCTGACCGGCGAATCCGCCAACATCAACCCGTCCATGGGCTCGACTCCGCTGCACCGCAACGCGTGGGTTTCGGGTAGCGCTCAGGTCTCGGTATCCGGTGATGGCGGCGGCTCGATCTTCCCGGGCTACACCGTCGGCTGCCAGGTGAACATCGCCGGTGGCGGCGCCACCGGTGGTGTCGATGGCAACGCGGACTGGAGTGGTGACACCGTTACCGGTGGTGTCGGCGCGAGCAGCGGCGGCAACCTGACTCTCGGCCCCGGCCAGTCGCAGTCGTTCTATGTGCTCGATCTCGAGCAGGCCGACGACTTCGGCAATGAGGCGCACAAGAAGCGCAACAAGTTCAAGAACGGCAGCGGCTCGGTCACCTGGGCAGACGAGACGATCGGTCTGACCGGCTGCGCCGGTTACGCCCAGGCTCGTGCCTTCGTCAGCGTCGAGGTGGAGACCGACAACGTCATCACCTGGACCACGCTGTGGGGCCAGCCGTTCAGCCTCGGCTGATCGACAGGGGCAGCGTACCCTGAAAACACAAGCGGGCTCGTCGCATTCGCGGCGGGCCCGTTTTCGTTGTGAAACCCCCTGGCACCCAGCCGAATTCGCAGATCGTAGCGGATCGAGCGGTAACATGTGCGAAATCTCACAGGAATTCGGCGCAAACCACTAATATTGGGCGCACCCAAGATCGTCCACCGACGAGATTGTCGGCAAACCGCTTGATGGCCAATGTCTTTCCAGCGAGCGGTGTCCGCATGAAAGGGTTTCGTCCTCGGTACCCCGAGGCCGACCGCTAGAATCCGATGAGGGGAAGTATGAGCAAGAACCGCACCAGCGGTCTGCGTCGAGGTGTCCGCGTCGCGGGTGCCGTTGTCGCCGCCGCTGCTGGGATGGGCCTGCTTTCGACCGGCGCTGCCAACGCCGACGTTTTTGTGCCGTTGCCGGACGGCCAGAAACTGGGCCCGGGTGTGACCGTCAGCCGGACGGGTGAACACGCCTTGATTTCACCATCTTTGGCCGCGAATGGCGCGGGCCGAGTCGTCTGGGTCTCGGGCAACGCCAATGCCGATGTGTCCGTCACTCCCGAGGGCACCATCGGCCCGAACAACGGCGCCTCCGGGGCGCCGGGTACCAATAACTCCTCGACGCACGGCGCTTCGCAGCTGAGCACCGGCTATATCGTCGGCTGCCAGGTGAGCATCGCCGATAACGCGATCTCGGCCGGGGTTTCCGGCAGTATCAACCTCTCGGGCGGTTCGCTCGGTGGGTCGATCGGCCTCAATCTCGGCCCGGGCGATGTCAAGTTCGTTCAGATCGATTACAAGGACATTCTGAAGCCGGGTCGCTACTCGGTCGAGTATCAGGATGCGGAGATCGAGATCCAGGGCTGCGCGGGCTATGCCCAGGCGCGTGCCTACACCGTCGTCGAGATCATCGGCGACAACTACTCCAAGGTCACCCTGTACGGAGCGCCGTTCAGTATCGGCTGACCGCGGTGGGATCTGTCGAATCTCTACTCGCCGAATCGAATTCATCGAACTCAATCGCTAGGGGTAGTACCAATCATGATCGATCGTAAGTTTGTGGCGCGCGTGGCCGGGCTCGGCGGCGCCGCCGCGCTGGCACTCGGCCTGTTGTCCACCGGTGCGGCGAATGCCGACACCTTCATTCCGCTGCCGGGCGGTCAAATCGTCAAAACGCTTTCCGACGGAACGGTTCTCACCATTCGGCTGGTCGGCGAATCGGCCAATATCAATCCGTCCATGGGCGCGACACCCGTGCACCGCAATGCGTGGGTGTCCGGTAGCGCGCAGGTCGATGTGACCGACGGCTGGAACGGCGCGATCTTCCCGGGTTATGTCGTTGCCTGCCAAGTGAATATCGACGGCGGCGGCGTCGACGGCGGCGTCACCGGTGGTCTGGACTGGAGCGACAGCCAGAACGTCAAGCCGAAGGTGAGCGCCGATAGCGGTGCCAACCTGAGTCTCGGTCCCGGCCAAGCGCAGTCGTTCTACGTGCTCGATCTCGAGCAGGCCGACGACTTCGGCAATGAGGCGCACAAGAAGCGCAACAAGTTCAAGGGCGGCAGCGGCTCGGTCACCTGGGCCGACGAGACCATCGGCCTGTCCGGCTGTGGTGGCTACGCGCAGGCTCGTGCCTTCGTCAGCGTCGAGGTGGAGACCGACAATGTCATCACCTGGACGACGTTGTGGGGTCAGCCGTTCAGTCTCGGCTGAGTCCTCCGCTCGAATATGTGAACGGGCCCGTCGCACGTGCGACGGGCCCGTTTGCCTTGTGGCGCAGGGAATTACCGTATGTGATTGTGGTGCAGTCGAATTCCTGCTCATGTTGTCGGGCAGGGGAATTCGATTCAGAATTCGTGACGTCCACCCGCGCTGCGCTGGCTGTCGGAGAGCAGGTCGCGGATCTCGATCAGCACCTCGGAATCGCTGAGTTCGGTGTCCGGGGTGGTGCCGAACCGCTTCTTCGCGTGCAGTGCGGGCAGCACCAGCACGAAGTACAGCACCGCTGCGATGACCACGAAGTTGATGGCCGCGGTGATGAGCGGACCCACCTGCACGAAGGTTGCCGGTTTATCGGCAATCAACTGGAAACCGAGGCCGAGGTCGTCCCGTTCGCCGAAGATGGCGAGAATCGGGTTGATGATGCCATTGGTGAAGGCGGTGACGATCGCGACGAACGCGGTACCGATCACCACGGCTACTGCCAGGTCGACGACGTTTCCGCGGAGTAGGAAATCCTTGAAACCCTTGAGCATTGCCGATATCTCCTCTTCGGGTGGGAGCTGACGTTTTGCTCGGCGGTTCGGGCTGCCGTATCGACCGATGCTAGTTGACCTTGATGGCAAATTCTCGGCGAACTGCGGTCAATGAAAAACCACGGTCAGCGCGGTGCGCAGCGAGGCGGCGGCAACCGCGGTGGCGTGTTCGGCGTCCATCGCGACCAGCACCACGCGCTCGGGCGCGCCGCGCCGGTCACCGGGACCGGATACCAGGACGACCGCGGCGTCGATCGCAAGCAGCCGGGCGGGCCGGGTGCCGGGACCGCTCTGCTCCTCGGCTCCGATGACGTCCACCCGGTCACCCGCCCGCAGGATCTCCGCGACCGCGGAATCGGCCAGCCGGATGGGCACGATGCGGGCATCGCCCGCCCCGGTGGCGACCGCCGCCAGTCGCGGTCCGACGATGCGCAGATCGGTGAATACCTCGCCGGTGCGCATCCCACCGGTCAGCGTCGCGCCGACCAAAACGGCGATATCGGCGACCGCGCCCGCGGGCAGCGTGCCGGATTCCAGAGGTGTCGAGCGTAGATCGGTCGCCTCGAGCAGATGGCCCGGCGGCAGATCGCGTCCGGCCACTACGACCTCGGTGCGTGCACTGCCAGGATCGCCGCGCAGGAACAGGACGATCGCGAGTGCGGTGAGTGCCGCCGCCAGCAGGCGTCGGGCGAGTAGCGCATCCGCCCAGGGCGGTCTATTCCAACTCGCCCTATTCCAGATCGCCGAGCGCAGCGAGTCGCCGCGACCGAGATCGGCGAAGGATCGGGTCTTGTCCGACGAAATGATGCCCAGGGGAGCCATGCCCGGAGCCTATGGCCACCGGCACTGCGACTCGCCCGGGAAAGGCGTGCCCTGTGGATGACGACAGCCCTGGGGATAACTCCCACAGGGCTGCTTCTACCAGGGAAAACTCAGCTGGCGACGGCCGTGCTGGTAGTGCTGGAGCTGCTGGACGAACCGGAATCCGAACTCGACGTGGAGCTGCCTGCACCGCTGTCCGACTTCGCGGGCTCGCTCGCGGTCGAGGAGCCGCCGCGGCTGTCGGTGCGGTAGAAACCGCTGCCCTTGAACACGATGCCGACCGAGTTGAAGAGCTTGCGCAGCTTGCCCGAGCACTCCGAGCAGACGCTCAGCGCCTCATCAGTGAAGGACTGAACGATGTCGAAGCGGTTGTCACACTGGGTGCACGCATATGAATAAGTTGGCACAGCATCCTCCGCAGGGTTCGTCAATCTGGCACTCTACAGCCGACAGTGCCAACACCGCTAATCGGTATTTCATTCCGCATCCTCATCGCCACCCAATCGATGCAGTCCGCCATGCGGTGTGAGGGCCCAGCCCATGCGCAGATCGTGCGGTTCCTCGGGGAGCCGGTCGAGCAGTTCGTCATCGCGGACCACCGCGATCAGCCGCGCCGTCGGCCGGGCCGCGGACAACGTCCGGTCGTAGTACCCGGCGCCGCGGCCGAGCCGAACACCGCGGCGATCCACCGCAAGCGCGGGGACCAGGATCAGCTCCGCCAGCGCGATCGCATCGGCGAGCACCTCGCCGACGGGTTCCAGCAGCCCGAATCTGGCGCGCCGCAGGTCATCGATGCCGGTGAACTCGGCCCATTGCAGCGGTCCCGGCGGTCCGGTGACCGGCAGCAGCACCCGGGCGCCTGCCGCACGCAGAGCCGTCAGCATCGCCGTCGATCCGGGTTCACCGCGCACCGGCACATACGCGCACACCCATGCGGGGACGTCCAGCTCGGCGACACTGTGGGCCAGCTCACGCGCCTCATTTTCCTGTTCGGCGCTGGTCATCGCGGCCCGTCGAGCACCAATTTCCGCCCGCCAGGCATGTTTGTCGCGCTCGCCGGGCATCTCCACGGTGATCACCTTAAGCTCACCGGGACCCGAGTCGGCGTGATGGCTGCTTCGGGCCGGTGACGGATGGATAGGGTAGGCGTATGACAGCAAAGGCCGGACAACCCGCGAATGGCGCGGTCGTGTCGTGTTTCCGCACGGCCGTCGTGCCCGCGGCCGGACTCGGGACGCGGTTCCTGCCCGCGACCAAGACCGTGCCCAAGGAGTTGCTGCCGGTGGTGGACACTCCTGGCATCGAACTGGTCGCCTCGGAAGCCGCCGATTCCGGTGCGGAGCGGCTGGTCATCGTGACCTCGCCGGGTAAAGACGGGGTGGTCGCACACTTCGTCGAGGACTTGGTGCTGGAGGGCACGCTCGCCGAGCGCGGCAAGTTCCAGCTGTTGGAGAAGGTGCGCAAGGCGCCCGCGCTGCTCGATGTCACCTCAGTGGTCCAGGACGAGCCGCTCGGTCTCGGCCACGCCGTCGCCCAGGCCGAGGGCGCCCTCGATGACGACGAGGATGCCATCGCCGTACTCCTGCCCGACGACCTGGTGCTGCCGTGTGGCGTGCTCGATGTGATGAGCCGGGTCCGGCGCAAGCGCGGCGGAACTGTGTTGTGCGCCATCGACGTTCCCAAGGATCAGGTCAGCGCCTACGGTGTCTTCGACGTCGCGCCGGTACCCGATGCGGTGAACCCGAATGTGCTGCGGGTCAACGGAATGGTGGAGAAGCCCGCGCTCGCGGACGCACCGTCGACCTACGCGGCCGCGGGCCGATACCTGTTGGACCGCGCCATCTTCGACGCGCTGCGCCGGATCGAACCGGGTGCCGGCGGCGAGCTACAACTCACCGACGCGATCGCACTGCTCATCGAGGAGGGCCATCCGGTCCATGTGGTGGTCCACCGTGGGTCGCGCCACGATTTGGGCAACCCGGGCGGTTATCTTCGTGCTGCGGTCGATTTCGCTTTGGAACGAGAGGAATACGGCCCCGCCCTGCGGGAGTGGCTGCAGCATCGGCTCAGTGCGGACTGGGACCCACAGCTGACGACCTACGACTGATAGGCGCGGGCGTCGGGTTTCGCCGATAGTGGACCGTCGGGTACGAATGATGGTTCATCTGCGGTGTGAGCGACGGGCTCGGAGGCGGCAGCTTGCGTAACCACGTAGAGCCCCGGGAGCACCGCGGATCGGGCAGAGCCGCGCGGGTTCGGTTGCGCGGTCGCGGAATCGGGTCGGTGCGGAGAGATCAGGAAGGGCTGGATGCGCTCGGTTGAGGATCAGCAGATCAAGGTGACGGCTGCGGCGGTCGCGCCCCGGCCGGTCCGGGTCGCGATCTCCGAGGCGCAAGGCCTGCTGTGTGCCGAGGATGTGGTCACCGAGCGGCCGCTGCCCGGCTTCGATCAGGCCGCGATCGATGGTTACGCGGTGCGCAGCGTCGATGTATCCGCCGCGGGCACCGATATCCGCGACGAGGACGGCGAACTCGTCGATCTGACGCTGCCGGTGGTCGGCGAGGTGGTCGCCGGTTCCAAGCAGCCGATCCGATTGCAGCCGCGCCAGACCGTGCGGGTCGATACCGGTGCGCCGCTGCCGACGCTGGCCGATGCCGTGCTGCCCTTGGATTTCACCGATGGCGGGCGGGCCAGGATCAAGGTGTACGAGCCGGTGCGATCCGGTGACTATGTCCGGCGCATCGGTGACGATGTGCAGCCCGGCGACGTCGCGGTGCGTGCGGGCACCATCATCGGTGCGCCGCAGGTCGGTCTGCTTGCCGCGGTCGGTCAGGACAAGGTGCTGGTGCATCCGCGCCCGCGGCTGTCGGTGATCTCGGTGGGCGGCGAGTTGATCGACATCGATCGGACGCCGGGGCCGGGGCAGGTCTACGACGTGAATTCCTATGCACTGGCCGCCGCGGCGCGCGACGCGGGCGCGGATGTGAACCGGGTCGGCATCGTGAGTTCGGATCCGCGGCGGCTGCGCGATGTGGTGGAGGGTCAGCTGGTTCGCTCCGAGGTCGTGGTGATCGCGGGCGCCATCGGCGGCTGGGCCTCGGAGCAGGTCCGTGAGGCGCTCGAGGGGCTCGGTGAACTCGAAATCGCAAGGGTCGCCATGCATCCCGGCTCCGTGCAGGGTTTCGGGCGGCTCGGGCGCGATGAGGTGCCGACTTTCTTACTACCGTCGAATCCCGTTGGCGCACTGGTGGTTTTCGAGGTCATGGTGCGACCGTTGATCCGAATCGCGTTGGGGCGCAGACATCCCATGCGCCGGATCATCCGTGCCAGAACGATCACCCCGATCTCCTCGATGGCCGGACGCAAGGGTTACCTGCGCGCGCAACTCATGCGCGATGAGGCCACCGGCGACTACCTGGTGCAGCCGCTCGGCGGCGGCGCGGGCGGTTCGTCGCATCTGCTCGCCACGCTGGCCGAGGCGAACAGTCTGATCGTGATCGACCCGGACGACACCGAGATCAGGACCGGTGACGAGGTCCGGGTCGCATTTCTCGCACAGCGTGGCTGAGGCGTGGAGACGATGAATGTGTTCCGGGTCACGCAGCATCCCGGTTGGCCCGCGCATCTGGGACCGGTGCAGGTCGCGGCGGGGGAGGTGACATTGCGTCCGGTGCGGTTGCGCGATGCGGCGGCATGGAGCCGGATCCGGTTGCGCGACAGGGCGCATCTGGAGCCGTGGGAGCCGACCGGGCGCGGTGCCTGGGAGGCACGCAACCACGTGTCGAACTGGCCGTCGCTGTGGTCGAGTCTGAAGGCCGAGGCCAGGCGCGGTGCGATGATTCCGCTCGTGATCGAGGTCGACGGCGCGTTCAGCGGGCAGCTGACCGTCGGCAATATCGTGCGCGGTGCACTGCGTTCGGCATGGATCGGCTATTGGGTGGCCAAGGATTTGGGCGGGCAGGGCGTGGCGACGGCCGCGTTGGCGCTCGGGCTGGACCACTGCTTCGGGCCGGTCGGATTGCATCGGGTCGAGGCGACCGTGCGGCCGGAAAACCTCGCCAGTCAAGCGGTTCTGCGCAATGTGGGGTTTCGCGAGGAGGGTCTGCTGAAGCGGTACCTCGATGTGGACGGGGCCTGGCGCGATCACCTGCTGGTCGGCATCACCGTCGAGGAGGTGGCGGGGACCGTCGTCGATCGACTGGTGCGCGATGGCCGGGCCACGCTGCCCTGAAATATCTGTACGTCCGTGCTGTTTTCGACGCGCCCGGCTGACTTCGGCGCGCGGCGAAAATGGTGGAACTGTGACAGGTGTGGCGTATGTGCACGGCGCGCCTGACCGAACTTGGTGCGCCACGGAATTAACCTACGGACGTCGGAGGTGCGCCCCGCGCCACCGGCAATCAGCCTGTGAGGCAGTGCCGAATACGCCTCACGGCGGCCGGACGTTCCGTCCGTCCGAGGCGTTTTGCGGCGAGCGAACGCACCGCGACGGGGCGCGGTGCGACCGGTCGAAAGGCCGAGCGGACGATGCGGCGGGGACGGAGGTGCAGAGGCGAGATGCCGAATTCGATCCTATGGATCGGCCTGGTCGTGCTCTGGGTCTTTGTGCTGTTCCCGATCCTCGCCGACCGGCACCCCAGGATCAGGCAGACGACCGACGCGGCGTTGGCGACGCGCGTATTGCACCGCGGAGGTTCCAAGCGGCGCACGAAGAGTGGTCCGGCCGCGGGACACGACAGTGATCCGGATTACCGGCCGACCCGAGTGCAGAGAAAGCTTTCCCACAGCGATGATGCGGAGGACCGGATGACCCCACCGGCCGACGAGCAGGTCACCGAGGACGACAATCCCGCGGACAGCCCGCCCGAAGCCGAGTCGGCGGTATCCGATGCCGAAATCGACGACCCGGACGACGAATTCGACGGTGCGGATAGTGAATTCGACGACGAAGCCGAAGAAATCGACGCCGCCGATTCCGATGATGCCGAAATCGCAACGGCCCGAACGGCTGCGAAGCAACCGGCGACCGCCGATGATGACCGGGTGGCTTTAGAGCACACCGAATCGACCGGTGCCCGAATCCCCCCGGCCCGGATGGCGGCGCCCGCCCGATTCGACGAATCCGACTCCGACGATTCGGATTTCGTGCCGACCCGGCGCGGCCGCGGCGGGTTCGACCCGGAGGCCGACGCCATCGCGCGCGCGGCCCGCTACACCTTCCGTCAGCGCGCGGTGCTCGGCCTCGTCCTGGCCGCCCTCGCCTTCGGCGGACTCTCGGTGGCGCTGAGCCCCATGTTCTGGTGGGGCTGCGGCGGCTCCGCGCTCGTCCTGGTGACCTACCTGGCGTACCTGCGCAAGCAGGTCCGCATGGAGGAGGAAATCCGCCGCCGCCGCCTCGCCCGCTTGGCCCGCAGTCGCGGCGAGCACATCGAGGCCGAACGCGAAGCCGAACAGCGCGCCCAGCAGCGCGTCATGGACCGCGACACCGCCCGCGCCCTGCGCCGCCGCTCCGCCCTCATCGAAGTGGACGACGAAGACCCCACGTTCGACCACTTGGAAGCCTTCGACCCCGCCACCGCCCGCGCCCTCCGCCGCGGCACCGGCGACATGCGCCGCGCCGCAGGCGCCTGATCCATCCCCCCAGGTCACCCACACGATTCGGAGTCTGCCCACCCCGCCTGATACAGTGTCACAGCGCGGTTCCCCGGAGCCGCACGGGGCTATAGCGCAGTTGGTAGCGCGTCTCGTTCGCATCGAGAAGGTCAGGGGTTCGATTCCCCTTAGCTCCACAAATGGGAAGGCGAGTGCTCGTGTAGAGCACTCGCCTTTTTGATTTTGTGACGACTCGCAGGGAGCTACGCGGCGACAGTAGCGATGCGGAGGTGATCCTCGATGTCGGCGGGTGAGCCGGTGTAGTGGAGAGTGCGGAGACCGAGGTGAGCGGCGGCTCGGCAGTTGTCAGCGCGGTCGTCGACGAACAGGACGCGGCCGGGATCGCGAACTCCGGTCGCGGCGAGTGCGTTTCGGTAGGTGTCGGGGTGGGGTTTGTTCATGCCGAGCCGGGCCGAGTAGAGGGCGTCGGTCATCAGCGTGCGCCAATCGGAGGCGTCGAGGGCATCGCTGACCGGATGAGGTGCGTTGGAGAGCAGCACCATCGGCAGATCTGCCCGCCGGGCATGGTGCAGGAGTGCGACGACGCGGTCGTCGGTCCGGGTCCACATCGCGGTGTCGACGGCACGTAACCGGGTGAGCAGCTCCGGGTCCGGGCGATGGCCGACCACGGTGGTCCAGAAGTCCGCGTCGTCGAACTCGCCGGAATCGTAGGGTTCGCGGGCGCTCCAGAAGGCAGTTTGGAAAAGCCCGAGCTGGTCTGCGTGCCATCCGGCGAGTTCGGCGAGCCTGCTCCACCTGGGAACAGTGGGTTGCAGGCCGATGACGCCGTTGTAGTCGAAGATGACCGCGTCGAGTTCCACGGGCTGGTGAGGTAGTGCAGTTACCACCGGTTCTCCAAGGCTTGATGGGACGGGACAGCCACGCCCGCGACGAGCGGGGCGGGCAGCATGAGGAGGGCGGTGTCGTCGCGGTGCGATGAGAAAGCTCGATCGGTGCCGCCGACGACTTCGCCGTCGAGAATGGCCGCGAAATCGGCTGCGTGGATATGACGATTCCCGCCTCCTTCCATGACGGAAGAGGCGCACAAACTGTGGATCGAAGGAAGGTTTCGCGAATCGAAGGCTGGAGGTGATGCGCGACGCTGCGCGAACAAGCCGAAACCTACCAAGGGGTACGGCGAGGTACCACTCGGAACGGGTCTTGGTGATCCGCTCCACAAAGTGCCGTCCGAAGGTCTCACCGGCGTCGCAGCCGAGATCACCGGCAGCCGTATGTCGATTCGCTCGGCGCGGGAGAAGCGCTGCTGCTCATGGATTTACGCTGTCCTGATGGGCCACGATCAGCGCCAGCCGGCTTTGTGGAGGATCAGCCCAGCCGGGCACACAGCAGCCAGGCGGGTACCGACTTGCGGCCGCTGGGTTCGTCGCGGATGCCCTCGAACCGGAACCTCGGGCCGTCGGTCGGGCCGAAGTCGCCGACGGGCAGGTTGCCATGGATTCGTGCCGGCCTGATCTCATCGATCACCCAGTACTTCTCCACTGCCTCGCGAAGCTCGTCGGCGGTGACCGGCGCCGGCCCCGGCACGGGTACTTCGGGCAGGGCGGTCCGGTCGAAGACCAGCGCGAAATACGACGCGCCCGGCGCGGCGGCGCGCACGATCGACTGCTGGTAGCCCGCCCGCGACTCGACCGGGATCGAGTGGAACAGCGTGCTGTCGACGATCGTGTCGAAGCGACCGTCGTAGCCGGTGAAGGAGGTGATGTCGGCGACCTCGAAGGAGGCGTTGGCCAGGCCGCGCCTGGTCGCCTCGGCGCGGGCCAGCTCGATCGCGGTCGGCGACAGATCCAGTCCCACGGTGGTGTAGCCCCGCTCGGCCAGATACAGCGAGATCGCCGCCTCCCCGCATCCCACATCGAGGACATCTCCATGGAATTTGCCCTGCTCGATCAGCGTGGCGAGTTCCGGCTGAGGTTCCCCGATACTCCACGGCGGTTTGACGCCCGGCCCGAACGGGCCACCCGTGCCTCGGTAGACGGCTTCGAACTCGAAATCATCCGGCCCAGTCATAGCACATGAGTATCAGTGACCTCGGTGTATGTCAACGTCGTCGGTGGCCGAATATCACAGGCTCACGCCGGCTGCGCCGGATAACGTCAACTCATCGACCGACGCGAGAAGGAGACCCGTTGCCCATTGAGCACGAAGCCAAAGTACTCGATATCGATCCCGACACCATTGAGCAGCGCATCCTGGACAAAGGGGGCCGAAAGCTCGGCGAGCAACTCATGCGACGCTACGTCTACGACATCACGCCCGGCATCGACAGCAAGTGGATCAGGCTGCGCGACAACGGGAATGAAACCACGCTGGCCGTCAAGGAGATAACCAGCGACGCCATCGACGGCACCCACGAACTCGAGGTGACCGTCGACGACTTCGCCACCACCAACGCCCTGCTCGAAATGCTGGGCTTCACCGCGAAGTCCTACCAGGAAAACAAGCGGACAAGCTTCACACTCGATGGCGCGCAACTCGAGATCGACAGCTGGCCCCAGATTCCGCCGTACCTGGAGATCGAGGCGGCTACGAAGGGGGACGTGATCCGCGCCGCCGAACTGCTCGGCTATACCGAATCCGACCTCACCGGTGAGAACACGATCAAGATCTACGCGCGCCACGGCATCGACCTCGATACCGTTCGCGAACTTCGTTTCTGAGCAGGTCGTCCATCACCTGCGCTGTCGAGTTCATCGGCGTACCAGCGCATGAGCCCCGCTCACCAACTTCGTACCTGACAGAATGCGCTCATGAACGATGCGTCCTCGGCTGCTCCGACGATTGCCTGCGGTGCACGGGTGCGCGCCCAGTCCGAGGCGCATCACCGCGCAGGATGTCTCGCGTCGGCATTCGTTTCGAATGGGATTGCGCGCGGTGATCGTGTCGCGGTGATGTTGCGGAACGACATCGAATTTCTCGAAGTCTCTCTTGCGATTGCTGCCTGTGGGGCCAATCCCGTTCCTATCAATACGGGCTGGCGGGCCGCCGAGGTTGCGCATGTCCTCGAAGACAGCGGTGCTCGCGTCGTTCTCGCGCATACCGAGTTCATCGGCACCATAGAGAAGGCTTGTGAGACAGCCGGGGTGGGGCCGATGATTGTCGAGGTCGCTATGCCGACTGAACTGCTCGAGGAAGCTGGGCTCAACTCGGCGTCGGCGCAGCCCACTGGTCGGCACCGCACTGTTGAGCAGTGGATCCGGGATCATCCTGAACCGCTCGGTTATCTCGATGGTGCGATTGCGGATTCGATGGGGCTCATCTATACATCGGGCACCACGGGAACGCCGAAAGGTGTTCTCCGCGAACGTATGGCGCCGCATCAGCTGTTGTCCATCGCGGGTGGTACGGCGAAGCGGATGGGATTGGCCCCGGGTGGGCAGATGTTGGTGGCTGGGCCGCTGTATCACACCAGTCCCAATGCGGTGGCGGTGTTGGCGCTGCGGATGGGGACCAACATTACGATCATGCCGCGGTGGGATCCGGAGCGATTTCTGCAGCTTGTCGAGGAGCGTCGGATTACGCAGGCCAAGGTGGTGCCGACGATGCTGTCGCGGCTGTTGTCGTTGCCTGCCGAAATCGCTTGTCGCTACGACGTTTCCAGTCTGACGCACCTCATCCATTCCGCGGCGCCGTGCCCGCCCGCTGTCAAACGCGCCGCGATCGAGTGGTTCGGTGATGCTGTGATCGAGTTCTATGGCTGCACCGAGGCGGGCACCGTTACCTGGATCGGCGCCGCGGAATGGCTCGAACATCCGGGGAGCGTCGGTCGTGGTGCCGACGGTTCCGATGTCGTTGTCGCTACCGAGGACGGAAAACCGTTGCCGCCGAACGAGATCGGGAATGTGTTCGTTCGTGGTGCCGACTACTGGCCCGATTTCCGCTACCTCAACCGCGACGCACAAGCGACCAGCCCCGTCCCCGGCTTCCTCAACGTCGGTGACACCGGGTTCCTCGACGACGACGGCTACCTCTACCTCACCGGGCGCTCCAGCGAGATCATCATCTCGGGAGGCGTCAATATCTACCCTGCCGAAATCGAGGCTGCTATCGCTGCTCTCGCCGGGGTAGCGGACGTCGCCGTATTCGGCGTCCCGCATGCGGGCGATTTGGGGGAAGCGGTCGCGGCGCATGTCGTTGCGCGATCCGGGGCGACGCTTACCGAGAGTGGAATTCGTGCGGGCCTCGCCGACCGGATTGCTCGCTACAAGATTCCGGCCCACGTGCGTGTGGTCGCGGCTTTGCCTCGGGATGAATCGGGCAAAGTGTACAAACGCGAACTCCGGGCGCTCTACGGAGCTTGACGCCCAGGGTAACGGTGTAGCGCCGACGGCTCCCGACCGGTCAACCCGTCGGGAGCCGCGGCCGTGCGTTTACACCAATTCGGGGACGCGGAGGTGGGCGATGGCCAACTCGCACTCGCACATGTCGACTACCTGCATACCGGCTTGGCGGGTGATTCGCTCGCGCAGGGCGGTTGCGTCTTCGCGGTTGCGTTCCATGGCGTCGGCGGTATCGAAGGTGACGCAGGAGACGCCACGGCCGGATGCGCGCTCGACCAGGAGGCTCGCGCTGCAGAACCCTTCGAGGGATTCCATTTCGGGTAGGGCTTGGGATTTGTAGGTCTCGATCGCAGCGTCCTGTCGATCCGGGTTCGTCTTGATCCAGACAACGCGGGCGCAGGCGCCCTGCTGTGCGCGGTGGTCACGATGTAGGGCGGCGATTTCCCATTGCTCGATCTGGGTGCCGCCGCCGCCGAATGCCGCGGCCGCGCGATCTCGAATGGGGCGAACCCGGTCGGCGCTGCCGGTCATCGCATCCTCGGATTCCCATGAGCTAGTGACGATGCACCGGCCGGACTGGCGATCGACCAGCAACGATAGTCCGACATAGCCGCGTATGTCTTCCAAAGCCGGCATTACCTCGTCACGTACGTGCGCAATCCCGGCGTCGATAGCGGAGGGTTGCGCCTGAATAGTGGTAGAACGTGCGTACACGAGCGACTCCCTCGGTGTGCAGGGCAGCGCCCCGGTGGCGCCACCGACATGTTCACACTGCCCCGCTGCGGCGCTCATGGCAATAGGCTCAGCACACTTCGCGCAACATATATTCATGGCCAGAGACCACCGCTGCGGCTTCAGGAGTTTGCGGTAGCCGGATGCGGGGTACTTCCGGCGCTGAACGAGTTCCAGGCAATCGGCGGCCGTGGCAGTCAGTGAACCTGTCCGGCAAGAGGAATTATTATGCGGGACAAGCAGTTCGACCACATCACCGCGCATCGACAGCCCGAGAGCGATGAATGGTACAGCGACACAGCCGCTTTCGCTGAGATCGCGGATAACCTGGTTCGAAGTCTGCTCGATACCGGACTGCAGCTCAACAAGATCGGTATCGAATTCGACAGGGAGCCGGCATCCGCGCAGGCGGATCGGACTCGAGATGCGATCAGCGACATCATCGACGACCTCGACCGCATCATCCGGGATGCCGGTCGGGCCGTTATCGCGGTGACTTCGACGCTGCCGAGGACGGGTGTATCGCGGTACAGATGAACAACGCCGCATTCCAGGTAGCACCGCCTGGGTGTGCGCGACCGGTCCGAGCACATCGAGCTGGACCAGCCGTTCCACCGTCGCGGTCGGCAGCTCGGCCAACGGTCGCATTATCCAGGCATGGGCGCGGAAGCCGCAGTGGCATGGGCTACTTCGTATCTGCCGCGAGTTCGATCAGGCGGGCGCGGACGAGTTCGGGGCGTTCGTCGGCGACGAAATGTCCACAGCCGGTTACCGGTTCGAAGGTGTAGTCGTCGGCGCCACGGGCGGTCTCGGGGGCGGCGAGGGAGCGATGGACAGCGGGGTCATTCACGCCGAAGAGGACGCGGATCGGGATGGTGATTCGGCGGCGTTCGGGATGACGTGCGGCATCCGGGATTTCGCGCAGCCAGAAGGTGCGGTAGGTGTCGGTGGCGGCGCGGGCGCAGACCGGATCGCGGAATCGGTCGGCGAAGATGCGGATCACCTCGGGACTGACCGTGCCGCGGTCGGTGATCGCCCCTCTGATGAGCCATTCGAGGAAGCGGGTGCGCTGCTGCAGCGGCACGCCCACCGTGGCGACCAGCGGCTGGTAGGTGAGGAAGCGCCAGAGCTGTCGCATGACCGTCGTCGGCGGTACCCACGGATGGGCCATATTCAGCACCAGGTAGCCGTCGAAGCGGTCGGGTTCGCGCAGCACCATGCGATAGCCGATGTAGCCGCCCCAGTCGTGGCCGACGAGCAGGGCGCGTTCCAGGCCGAGCGCATCGAGGAGTGCAAACACATCGGAGGCGACTTCCTCCTTCGACCACCGGTGCGGCGCGGGACCCGACCAGCCGTATCCGGGCAGATCGGGGGCGATGATCCGGAGTCCCTCGGGCGGGTCGGCGAGGAGATCTCGGTAGGCGTAGTGGTGCTGTGGCCAACCGTGCAGCAGCACGACCGGGCGACCGTCCTCGGGTCCGGATTCGGTGACGTGGAACCGGACATCGCGAGCTGTCACGAACGAACGGCGCACACCGGGTATGACTGGCGGTTCGGTACCGTCGGTAACAGGCATACGCTCACGATAGTTCGCCGACCGTCTGCCGAACCACCATCTGGAGTCGGATTCGGCCACCGCCTGTGGTCGGATAGCGCGTCGCGGAACCGACGATCACACTGGAGGTGTGTTCCAGCGGATCGTGGTGGGATACGACGACTCGCCCGGCGCCAGGGAAGCTCTGCGGATGGCACTCGAGTTGGCCGCCGCGAATAAGTCCGTGCTCACCGTGGTCGCGGTGGAGGAGCATCGGCCGCACTATGGACCGGTGATCGGGGAAATCGAGGAGGAGTTCTCGATCGAGGAGGTGGCCAGCCGCCGCTGGCTCGCCGCGGCTGCCGAGACGGCCGCCGAGCGCGGCATAGCCATTGCAGCCGAAATCCGAGCCGGGCACCCCGCGCATGAACTCGCCGTCGCCGCCACACACCATGAGGCGGATCTGCTGGTCCTGGGCCGCAGTGGTCATTCGGCGATCTGGGGTCGATTCATCGGAGCGACCGCCGAGAAGGCCGCCCGGCACGCCGACTGCTCGGTCCTCATTGCTCAGGACGGCCACAAGTGAATCTAATGTGTTTGGCGCGCAATGTATTACGGTCTTACGGGCGGAGGCTCAGCGTATGTCCCAGCTCAGCACCTGGTCGACTCGACTGGCCGCGACGAACGCACCCGCGTCGATTGTCCTGATCCGCCTGTTCGTCGGCGTGATCTTCCTATCCGAAGGCATCCAGAAGTTCGTCTATCCCGATACCCTCGGCGTCGGCCGATTCGACAAGGTCGGCATCCCGGCTCCCGGATTCGTCGCACCGCTCGACGGTGTCTTCGAAACCGCCTGCGGCGGCCTGATCCTCGTCGGGCTGCTGACACGGGCTGCGGCGGTCCCGATGGTCGTCGACATGATCGGTGCGCTGCTGATCACCAAACTGCCGCTGCTCTGGGGCGATGCGGCACTGTTCCCGGGCAAGTCCGGATGGTGGGCCTTGCTGCACGAGTCCCGCACCGATCTCGCGCAACTGTGTGGGAGCGCATTCCTGCTCATCGTCGGTGCCGGAACACTTTCCTTGGACGCCGAGCTCGTCCGGGTCAACGAGCGACACGCCGAATCCGCCCGGCGGTAAAACCAGGTGAATCCGGTGCTATCGACAAGGTAGGAATGCCTCATGCCGACTGAATTCGCCCCGGGTTTGTTCGCCGGGCAGGACCTCGCCGCGCGGGTCGAGCGCGCCGAACGCACGCTGATCGAGGAGGGCGCTCGCGCGGCCGCCCGCCGCGACCCACAGCAGCGAGTGCTGGTGCGCCCCATCGGCGGCGGCCTCGCGGTGTGGGCTGGCCCGGGTTCACCGCTCGACAAGGTGGTCGGCATCGGCATGAACGGCGCTGCCTTCGATGAAGCCGAGCTGGACGCGATCGAACAAGCCTTCGCCGAGCGGGACGCGCCGGTTCAGATCGAGGTCTGCACGCTGGCCGATCCGGCCGTCGTCGAACGTCTGACGCGCCGCGGCTACGTGCTGTTCGGATTCGAGAACGTGCTGGGCCTGCGGCTCGAGCCGGGGCGGCAGGCGCAGTTGGCCGAGGGCATCGAGATCCGCTATGTCGGGCACGACGAATTCGAGACCTGGGTGAACGTCGTCGTCGACGGCTTCGCCACGCCGGACACCCAGGGCGTCGCCTCGCACGAGGAATTCCCGCGCGAGGCCATCGAACGCGCCGAGCGGGACCTCACCGCGACGAGCGGTTTCGTCGGTTCGCTCGCCATGATCGACGGTAAGCCCGTCGGCGGCGCGAGCCTGCGCCTCAGCGACGGTGTAGCCCAATTATGCGGTGCGGCAACCCTTCCCGAATTCCGGCGCCGCGGCGTGCAGGGCGCACTGCTGTCGATGCGCCTCGCCGCCGCGGCGGCCGCCGGTTGCGACCTCGCGGTGGTTACGACACTGCCGGGTTCGAAGTCGCAGCAGAACGTGCAGAAGCTCGGTTTCCAGCTGCTCTACCCGCGTGCCATTCTCGTCCGCTAGTACCGGCCGAAGGCGAGCGCGACATTGTGCCCGCCGAAACCGAACGAGTTGTTGATCGCGTACTCGATCTCCTGGTTGCGCGTCTCGCCGTGCACAACATCCAGATCGATTTCGGGATCGAGGTTGTCCAGGTTCAGGGTCGGCGGCACGACGCCGTCGCGGATGCTGAGCACGGTCAGAATCGATTCCAGTGCACCCACCGCGCCGATCGAATGTCCCAGTGCCGACTTCGGCGCGTACACCGAAGCGTGGTTGCCCACGGCCTTGTTGATCGCGTTCGCCTCGGCGGTGTCACCGATGGGGGTCGCGGTCGCGTGCGCGTTGATGTGGGTGATGTCCTTCGGGGTGAGACCGGCGAGCTGCATGGCCCGGGTCATCGCGCGCGCCGCGCCATCGCCATCGGGGGCGGGAGCGACCAAATGGTAACCGTCGGAAGTGATTCCGGCACCGAGCAGGCGCGCGTGGATGGTCGCGCCACGAGCCTTGGCGTGCTCCTCGGTCTCGAGGACCATCAGCGCACCGGCCTCACCGAAGACGAAACCGTCGCGATCCTTGTCGAACGGACGCGAGGCGCCCTTCGGGTCGTCGTTGCGGGTACTCATCGCGCGCATCATGGTGAAGGCCGCGATCGGGAGTACATCGATATATCCCTCGACGCCGCCGGTGACGACCATATCGGCGTCACCCATCGCGATCATGCGCCACGCGTTGACAATTGCTTCCGACCCGGACGAGCACGCCGAGACCGGCGTGACCACGCCTGCCTTGGCCTTCAATTCGAGACCGACGACCGCCGACGGGCCATTCGGCATGATCATCTGCACGGCCAGTGGCGAAATCTTGCGATAGCCACCGTTCTTCAGCTTGCTGTTCGCATCGGTGATCGCATCGGCGCCGCCGAGGCCGGTGCCGATGGCCACACCGAGCCGCTCGGGATCCACCTCCGGACTGCCCGCATTGCGCCACACCTCGCGTCCGAGAACCGTCGCGAGCTGTTCGACATAAGCCATCCGGCGCTGTTCGACCCGCGTCAGCAGGGTTTCGGGGCGCACCTTCAGGTGACCGCCGATGCGGACGGGGAGGTCGTACTCCTCGACGAAGGGATCCTCCAGCACGTCGATTCCGCTCTCGCCGTTCAGGAGTCCCTTCCAGGTCGCGTCGACATCACCCGCGATGGAGGTGGTCGCCGCGAGACTCGTCACGACGACATTCGGGAATCGCCCGTCGGCAGCAAAGAGGTTTCGCACGAGAGTCGCTCCTGGTTTCTCTTCCGATAACGCGGTTTTCGGTGTCCTGGCGAGTGCCTTAGCTGAAGTGGACAGGCGTTCGACAGGCTACGGCGGCCGGACCTCGTTGTCGTGCGGCATCGTCGCAGGCGTTCTACTATGCCGCCGCATGCACCGAAATGCACTGCTGAGCTGGTATTTTCGCTGGACATCGTTCCCGGAAGAGCATACCGGCGCGGATTGATCACGGTATGCCCGTCGTTACGAACCTTCGGCCCGGCGCTTGTGGGAAACCTCCAAAGTCGCAGGAACCGCGCTCAACCGCGGGCCGTTCGGGCGTAGTGTGCTGGTCCATTGACCGGTTCTCTCCGGCCCATTCTGTCGCCTTACCGTCGCATCTATGCAATCTTGTTATTGCACAACGGCATTGAAAGGGTCGCCCCAGCGGCACCGGTGAAGGGGTGTGGCGAGATCATGGTGTCGTCGAACACAGCCGAGTCCGGCGGCAATACCGCCGCGCAGAGTTCACCCACCCCGCCGGCTGCCATCCCCCGGCACGTCAGCAGCCGCAGGAGTCGCTCTGCCGATCCGCTGTGGCCGGGCATGCTCCCGCCCGGACCCGCACCACGTGTCCTCCCGCCGACGCGCCCACATCGCCGGAAGCGGCGTCCGCCGCGGCGGCCCTGGCTGGTCGGCAGTGCCGCGATCTTCGGGACGCTGGCGGCGGTGGCATTGGTGCTCGTGTACACGGCCGAGGCGAGCAATACCCGGCAGTCGACGGCCACGATCACCGATCGGGTCCTCGGCGGCGGACCGAACTGCGAGCCGACGCGCACCGAACAGCTGGTGCGTGGCAACGGAACCGGGTCGACCGAATCCGGGCCGGATGTGATCCTGGCCTTCCAATATGCCTACTACGTGACCCGCTCGGCCTCGGATGCCCGGGCGCTGACCACAGCGGATGCGGCGGTGTCCTCGGTCGCATTGATCGACGCGGGCATCAAATCGATTCCGTCCGGCACCCAGCACTGCGTCATGATCACCCCGATGCTCGACGGTCGCTTCGACGTTGTCATCACCGAGTTCCGACTAGATGCGACGGTGCGCACCTATCGACAGTTCGTCACCGTCGCGCCCCACGAGGGCATTACCGTCATTACCAAGATCACCGCGCCGTCTTGAGTCTTCCGCTCAGCTCCGGTGGCCGGGAAGACCCGCAGCGGTCGCCGCAGCGGCCAGCACTGCTTCGAGCATGTCGGGAGTGAGCCGACCGGTGAAGGTGTTCTGCTGGCTGACGTGATAGCAGCCGAATAGGTGCAGCGGTGCACGATCATCGACGGTCGGCGGCAGCACAACGTGAGCGCCGTGCCCGAATTCGGGTCGCGGACGCGGCACGGTCCAGCCGGAGGCGGCAAGTACCGGAAGCAGTGCCTGCCAGCCGAACGCGCCGAGTATGACCACCGCCCGCAATGTCGGTGTGAGCAGGCCCAATTCGGTCTTCAGCCAGTGACTGCAGCGGTCCCGCTCGTCGGGTGTCGGCTTATTGTCGGGCGGCGCGCAGTGCACCGGCGCGGTGACCCGAGCGCCGATCAGCCGCAGTCCGTCATCGCGGTGCACCGCCGTAGGTTGATTGGTCAGCCCGACGTTGTACATGGCGGCGTAGAGGAAATCGCCGCTGCGGTCGCCGGTGAACATTCGCCCGGTCCTGTTGCCGCCGTGGGCGGCCGGGGCGAGCCCGACGATCAGCAGCCGAGCATCGTCCGGACCGTACCCGGGAACCGCCCTGCCCCAATATGTTTCGTCACGATACGCGGCGCGCTTTTCCCTGGCCGCCCGTTCCCGCCAGGCGACCAGCCGCGGGCAGGCGAAGCAATCCGCGACCGCGGCGTCGAGTTCGGCGATGTTCTCGCACACGATCACATGGTGCCGTAGGTCATTTCGGCGCGAGCAGGCCGGTCAGATGGTCATGGGCGACATGCGCGTGCAACCGCACACCGGTGACCAATGGGCCGTCGTCGGCATAGAAGTGCGGATTGTGATTCATCGCCATACCGCGGCCACCCGGAATCGGCACTGGCATACCCGTCTTCGGGTCGATTTCCGAATCCTGCACACCGAGGGTCACATAGAGACCACCGTACTTGTTGACGAATTCGGAGACATCGTCATAGCCGAGCGTCGGGATCGTCGGGGTGACCTTATCGGCCCCGGCGACGCGCTGGAATGTCGGCAGCGCGGCGGTGATCCACGCCTCGGTGTTGTGCACGGCGGGCACGTCCTGCAGGTATTCGACTGTCGCCGAACAGTTGTAGGCCTGCGCCGAATGCGCGGCGAGGGTGTCCAGGCGCTTCTGGATATCGCCCATATCGGTCTCGACCGCGCAGCGGATGGTGCCCCATAGCGTCACGGTCTGCCCGATGATATTGAACCGGCCCACATCCTCCACGTGGCCGATGCTGACGGTGCACGGATCGAATGCGCTGACCTGCCGGTACAACTGGCCGATGCCGGTGATGACGGCGCCCGCGGCGGGCATCGGGTCCACGCCCATCCACGGTGTGGACCCGTGCACCTGCTGTCCGGTGATGGTGATCTTCGCCAGACAGGAGGCGCCGAACTGATTGCCGATCCGATATCCGATGTAGCCCTTGGGATATGGCGTGACATGGAAGCCGAACGCCATGGTCGGCGATGGATCGTCGAGTGCGCCTTCATCGATCATCTGCTTCGCGCCGCCCTTTTCGTCGACCGGCGGCCCCTCCTCGGCGGGTTGGAAGACGAAGAGCACCGTTCCAGGCAGGCGGTCGCGCACGTCGGCCAGTACCGAGGCGGCACCCATCAGCATCGCGGTGTGGCAGTCGTGGCCGCAGGCGTGCGAGACCGGGAACGGTCCACCGGGATAGTCGTTGTCCACGACCTGCGATGCGAAATCGACACCGCACAGGTCGGGTACCGGCAGTGCGTCGATGTCGGCGCGCAGTGCGATCGTCCGGTCGCCGCCCATGCCGCCGTGCAGCACGCCGACGATGCCGTGTCCGGCGATGCCGGTGCGCACCTCGTCCAGATTCAGCGAGCGCAGATGATCGGCGACGAGTGCGGCGGTATTCGACTCCCGGTTGGACAGCTCGGGATGCTGGTGCAGATGGTGCCGCCACTTGACGACCTGATCGGCCACTTGCGCCGCGCGCCTGTCCAATTCGTCATAGATCGCGCCTGCAGTCATCTGAACTCCGTTCGTCGTGTCGGGATGCCACACGCTCAGCGAATAGACGAAGCGATCATGTCCACTATGCATCGATAGCCACTGGTTTGCGTACAGGTCACACGACCAGTTCGAGGCGGCGGTGAGGTGTGCGTAACGACCCGGACATGTGAGCCGGACCACGCGGTCGAGTTGATAGCATGGCCTTTCTGGCCGACCGGATGCGGGCAACGCCCCCGGGTTCACCTCGAAAGAGTCTTTCCATGCAGTTTGAAATCGTCGAGCGAGACGAGACGTGGGTTGCCGGGCTCCCGGTGCGCAGCCCGAAACGTGCGCTCGGGGAACTGCGGGACCACGACCTCGAGGCCGCGTGGGCCGCGGTACTGCATCAGGAACTCGGCGGCCAACTGGCCAGTGCCTACACCGACTACTCCGGTGAACTCGGCACCTACAACACTCAGATCGTCGGCTATGAGTGCGCATCCTTCGGCGAGGTCACCCGCGGCCACCTGGTGGCGCGGCTACCGCGCGGCACCTATGCCAGGTTCTCCTCGGTCGGTAACTTTCCGCAGGTGATGACGGACCTGTGGACACAGATCGCCTATGCCGAGGAACACAACCAGATAAAACGCACCTACACCGGCGATTTCGAGTGTTATCCGCACGCCTACAAGATCGATCTCTACCTGGCGGTCGAGGCGCGATGACATACGCGATCGTGGTGCGCCGCGAGGCCATCTACGGCGGTCTGGTGGTGCCGCGGGTACGTCCGAGCTTCAAGGTCAGCAATAGCGACCTGATCGAATTCCTCAAGGATCGGCTGCGTGACCGCGCGGGCGCGGACCAGCCGATGTACACGGTGTACGTGCCGGATCCGGCCGGAAACTACAACGCCGTCGTGTGTTTCGAGTACTCCGATCCGAGTGCGGTTCCGGTCGGTGACGTACTGGTCAAGGTGCCCAAGGGTGTCTACGCTCGGTTCGAGCCGAACGGGGATTACCACGATCCGGTCGAGGATGTGTGGGCCCAGGTCGACGATGCGACGGCATCCGCCGAGATCACCCGTGCGTACCGGGAGGAAATCGAGATCTGGCGTGGGCCGGAGTCGGTCGAACTGTTCATCTCCATCCTGGTTTGAGATTGCCGCACATTAGCTGCGTCAGTACCGACTGGTCTCCACGATCTATTCGATGGCATGTTCGAGTGGTCTGACCTGCGGTAATTTCGGGACGGACAATTAGTTTTCGGAAGATTAACCAGATATCTGGTCAATTCTTGTCGTATGACGGATACTGCCCTAGGCAAACTCAACCGATCGGCGAGTCGTCTGGCGAGTCGGTCAGGCCGGCTCGATGACCGTGCAGATGTGCGGTAGCAAACGGAGTAGGAACACCATGACTGTCGAAACAATCGCAGTCGGCCCGGGGGGCACGCGCGATGCCGAGGTGTTGCGGTTTCGCGACATGCATTCCGGATATGTCTTCCATGTCGCCACTCCGCAGGCTCATCCCGATCTGTGGCGCCGTTATCTGCGCGGTGCGCTGCAGGTTTACCGGCATTACGGCGTTGATCACGCTTTGGAATACGACAGCGTTGTCGACGGTCGTTCGACGTCGTTGTTCTTCGCCGCCGTGGATCCATCGGGCGCGGTCGTCGCGGGATTGCGGGCGCAGGGGTCCTACGGTGCGGCCGACGAAGTGCACGCACTGCGCGCCTGGGCCGGTCGACCCGGTGCCGCCGAGTTGCGCGCGATGGTTGCCGATCGGATACCAGAAGGTGTGGTCGAGGTGAAAGCGGTCTGGGTCTCCCGAGCGGCCGAGCATCGCGCCGCGCTCGCGGCAGCGATCTCCCGCTGTGTCGTGCACGCCGCCCGGCTGCTCGATGCCAGGTTCGGTTTCGTCACCACTGCCACGCGAAATATCGGTCTGTACCGCTCGAGCGGTGGGTATGTCGCCGATCGGATACCGGCGGTGCCCTATCCTGACGACCGCTATCGGACCATTCCGATGTGGTGGGATGCCCGGACATATCGGTCATTAGCCACCAAATTGCAGAGTTCGTTGACTGCGCTGGAGCGTGCGGCACTCGATGCCTGGCTGTCGCCGCATGGTCGAGCGCCCTCGGGTGGATCAGGGATCGGAGGATTGGCGCAGGCATGAACGGTGAGCTTACCGCGGACCACCGCCCGCTGATTCTCGATGAAAATGCCGCAGACGACGCACGGATCCTCGTGCAATTGCGGAAATCGCCGCAGGTCCGCATTCTCGACCTGCGTGATGTGCTGCGTGCCGAACTCGCCAAGGTGCGTCGGCCGCCTGCGGATCTCGGCGGGCCGGAAACGGACCGATGGGTCTACTACCCGTGGCGGCGCACGCTCGTCGGATTGCCCGGGGAAAAGACATTTCGGGCAATTCGCTTGGACCGCAACCAGAACAAGCTCACCCGCGTCGAACAGGAACGTTGCGCCGGTCTCGCGATCGGGGTGGTCGGACAGAGCGTCGGGCACGCGGTCGCTTACACATTGGCACTGGAAGGCACCTGTGGCTTATTGCGCCTGGCCGATTTCGACGACATCGAGCTGTCGAATCTGAATCGGGTGCCCGGCGGGATCTTCGATATCGGTGTGAACAAATCCATCGTGACCGCGCGCCGGATCGCCGAACTCGATCCATACCTACCGGTCGAGGTCGCCACCGCGGGCGTGGACGAGGACACCGTCGACGCATTCCTGCACGGGTTGTCGCTGGTCGTCGAGGAATGCGATTCGCTCGATATCAAGTTCGCCGTGCGGGAAGGTGCACGCCGACACCGCCTTCCGGTGCTGATGGATACCAGCGATCGCGGCCTGCTCGATGTCGAGCGCTATGACCTGGAACCGCACCGTCCGACGTTCCACGGTTTGCTCGGCGCGACCGTAGGCGCGGATCTGCGCGGGTTGTCCACCAAAGACAAGGCGCCGCACGTCATGCGGATTCTCGACCCGAAGGAGCTATCCGCGCGGATGGCCGCGAGTCTGGTCGAGATCGACGAAACCGTGACGACCTGGCCGCAACTCGGCGGTGATGTACAGCTGGGCGCGGCCATCGTAGCGGCGGCGGTGCGCCGGGTCGGGCTCGGACAGAAGCTGTCCTCGGGCCGGACCCGGTTCGATCTGGAGCGTGGTCTCGACGAGCTGGCCGAACCGGAGCCGGTGTGCGAGAAGGTGTCCGACGAATTTCCGGTGCCCGAAGGCGGTGTACCGGATCCGGACGGGTCTGCCGTCGAGAAGGTCCTCGAATCCGCGCAGCGGGCGCCGTCGGGCGGCAATACCCAACCGTGGTACCTGCGCGTCGATGGCGACGAGCTACGCATCGATCTCGTCCGTACCCGCTCGTCGGCACTGGATATCGGCTATCGCGCCAGCGCGGTAGCGATCGGCGCGGCGCTCTACAACGCCCGCGCCGCGGCCGCCGCGCACGGCATACTCGGCGCGCACGAGTTCATCGAGAACAACTCCACCCCATTTTCCGCGGTGCTACATCTCGGCAACGGCACCGATTCCGCACTGGCCGCGGACTATCCGGCCACGCTGACCCGCGAGACGAACCGAAACCTCGGCGCGGGCGCGCCACTGGCCGATCATGTCCTGCCTGCCCTGGACGCGGCCGCCACCGATGCGGCGCTGCATGCCATCACCGCACCCGATGAGCTCGCCGCTGCGGCCGCGCTGCTCGGCGAATCCGATCGCATTCGCTATCTGACCCCGCGCCTGCATCAGGAGATGTTCGGCGAACTGCGCTGGCCCGGCGAGGATCCGCGCACCGGGATCGATATCCGGAGTATGGAATTGGCCGCCGACGAGCAGGCCAAAATCCGGATCGGGGAGCGCTCGGATGTGATGGATCGGCTGCGCGAATGGTCCGGTGGGACCGCGCTCGGCGAGTACAGCCGCGATCGCGTGCTGTCGAGTTCGGCGCTGGTCGCGATAACTTTTCCGCGTCGATCCGGAGCAGAGTCGGTATCACTTGCCGACTACGCCCGCGGCGGCGCGGCCGTGCAGCAGGTCTGGATCGCGGCGCAACGGCTCGGTCTTGCGGTGCAACCGGTCTCGCCCTTGTTCCTTTATGCGCGGCACCCCGACGAGCTGAAAGGGATTTCACCGGATTTCGCGGATACACTTACGACACTTCAGGGCCGTTTCCTGGACCTGCTGGGAGTGCCTGGGCATGAGATCATGGCATTGGTGCTTCGCCTGAGCTATGCGGCAGCAGCCACGGTCCGCAGCAGGCGGCTTCCAGTGCCGGGCGCGGGCAACCGCAGCTAGCGCGATCGGAGATAGGGTGCCTCGGCGAACGCTCGACTCATTGGTGACCCAGGTCGCCTCCGAGTTGATGGGCGTCGACGCCACAACGATGGTGGCGGCGAGTGAACGCGTGCTGGCCAGGCTGGTCGAGCATTTCGATGTCGACTTCAGCTACCTACGCCATACCGATAGAGAGCAGCGGGCGACCGTGCTCATAGCGGAGTGGCCGCACCGTGGTGATATACCGGATCCGGACCCGCTGAAGATCGTGCATTTCGAGCACGCCGACTCGGTATTCCGGGAATTGGAACACGCCACCGAGCCGATCATTGTGCGGCCGTCCCAGCAATCCGCCGATTATCAGGAGACGATCCGGCGTTCGTCGGGTATTCCGCAGGTCGCGATGGCCGCGGTGCCGCTGTTGTCGCGCGGCGAGTCGACCGGCGTGCTGGGATTCATCAAACAGGGCGATCGCGACTGGAGCACCCGGGAACTGAACGTGCTCAAGGCGATCGCCGCACTCTTCGCCCAGTTGCAGGCGCGCGTGGTGGCCGAGGAACGATTGCGATATATCGCCCTGCACGACGATCTGACCGGGTTGGCGAACCGGCGGGCGCTGCTCGAGCATATGGAGGAGCGGCTCAGACAGGGCAGTCCCGGCCCGGTAGCCGCCTTCTTCCTCGATCTCGACCGGCTCAAAGCGCTCAACGATTTTCTCGGACATACCGCGGGGGACAACTTCATTCGCACGCTCTCCTCGCGACTGCGGGAGAATCTCGATCCCAATGACATGATCGCCCGACTCGGCGGCGACGAATTCGTCATCGTGCCGGCCAAACCGATGGATGCGGTGGCGGCCGAATTGGAGGCGACCCGGATTCAGCAGCTTATCGGACGGCGGGTGACCGTCGGCGGGGAATCGGTCAGCCGCGGCGCCAGCGTCGGTGTCGCGGTGGGTATTCCGGGGGAGACCACGGTCGCGGATGTGCTGCGCCGGGCCGATCACGCGCTGCTGTCGGCGAAATCGGGCGGCGGCAACGGTGTCGCGGTCTTCACCGACGCCATGCGCGCGCAGTTCGAACTGCAGGACGATGTGGAGCTGAATCTGCGCGGCGCGGTCTCGGACGGCTCGCTGCTGCTGCACTATCAGCCCGAGGTCGATCTGCGCACCGGCCGCGTGGTGGCGCTAGAGGCGCTGGTGCGCTGGTTGCATCCGACACGGGGGCTGCTGCCGCCCGGTGCGTTCGTCACCGTTGCCGAGGCCACCAATCTCGCGGGTGAGCTTGGGCGCTGGGTGATCCGCTCGGCCTGTGCGCAATTCGCCGAATGGCGCAGGCGGGGGCTGGCGGCGAATGTGGTGATGCGGATCAATGTTTCGCCGGTTCAGCTGGTCAGCCTGGATTTCGTGGAGCGGATCGAGGATATTCTGCGGCTGTTCGGGATCGATGGCAGTTCGGTCTGCCTGGAGATCACCGAACATGTCGTCGTGCAGGATCTGGCGCGCACCCAGGTCACGCTGCGCGGACTCAAGCGAATGGGCGTGCAGATCGCCATCGACGATTTCGGCACCGGATACAGCTCGCTCTCGCATCTGAAGGCGCTTCCGGTCGACGCGGTGAAGATCGACCGTGGCTTCGTGCAGCGCCTCGGCGCGAGCACCGACGATCTGGCGATCGTGAAATCCATTATCGGGTTGGCCGGGTCGTTCGGGCTCGGCGTCGTCGGGGAAGGCGTCGAGACGCCGGTGGCCGCGCGGACCCTGGTCGGGCTGGGTTGCTATCGGGCGCAGGGGTTTCTGATCGCGCGGCCGATGCCCGCCGATGAGGTAGAGGCGCATCTGGCCGTCGGGCGCATCCCGCTGGATCTCGATCTGCCCAGGGCGGGCCGGGGTACCACGCGCGCGTAACCGGCATCGGTCTTGCGTGTCGGACTGCTGCGCCGTCGCACCCGTTAGCAGGGTCTTTCACGGGTGTTCATGCTGTGTTGGGCGCACCGGTTCCGGGGCGAACCCGATTCGCTGCACGATCGGCGATGTGCGCATCGTGCAGCTGGCGAACTTCTACGGTCCGCGGTCGGGTGGGCTGCGCACCGCTTTGCACCACCTGGGCGAAGGGTATGTGGCCGCCGGGCACGAGGTGGTGCTGATCGTGCCCGGACCGCGCCGGGCCGAGGAGATCCTGCCGACCGGTGCGGTGCGGATCACTTTGCCCGCATTGGCGATTCCAGGGACCGGCGGTTATCGAGCGGCGGATCCGCGCCGGGTGGCCGATGTGCTGGCCGGGTTGCGGCCGGACGTACTCGAGGTTTCGGATCGGCTGACGCTGCGGGGATTCGGACGCTGGGCGCGCACCCGCGACGTGGCGAGCGTAATGATCTCGCACGAGCGCCTGGACCGACTACTCGGCCAGGTCATGCCCGGCCCGGTGGCGCGCCGATGCGCCGATTTCGCCAATCGGCGCACCGCGGACGACTACGACATCGTGGTCTGCACAACGGAATTCGCGCGCGCCGAGTTCCTGCGCATCGACGCGCCCAATGTCGAACTGGTGCCGCTCGGGGTGGATCTCGAACTTTTCAGCCCGCGTCGCCGCGACTACCGCCTGCGCGCCGATCTCGGCGTGCCGGGACATCCGCTGCTTGTGCACTGCGGCAGATTGTCGGTGGAGAAGCGGGCGGATCGCAGCATCGAAGCCATCGGCGCACTGCGCAAGGCGGGGATCGAGGCCCGGCTGGTCGTGGCGGGGGAGGGACCGCGGCGCGAAGCCCTGGAGCGTCGGGCCCGTTCTTTGCCGCCGCTGACCGGTGGTCTGCCTGCGGTGCACTTCACCGGATTCATCACCGACCGGGCAATGGTGGCGAAACTACTGGCCACCGCCGATGTTTCGCTGGCACCGGGACCGCATGAGACCTTCGGACTCGCCGCACTGGAGGCATTGGCCGCAGGTACGCCGGTCGTCGCCAGCCGATCCTCGGCGCTCGCCGATATCGTCACCGCCGAATGCGGCGCGGTCGCCGCCGATCGCCCATCCGCCTTCGCCCAGGCCGTCACCGATGTGCTCGCGATGCCCACCGCCGGGCGTCGGAAGGCGGCACGCAGCCGGGCTGAGCAGTTCACCTGGCCGCGGGCAGTGGCCGGGATGTTGGAGGTGCTCGGGCGATAGCCTGCCGTCCCGATTCGAACGCCGCGACCCGCTTCGGCCGTATGAACGTCGGAACGTGACCGTTGCCGCGTACCCTGCGTGCAACCGATTGGGGATATTCGAGATGGGATCCGGTGTGCTTGGCTTTGGGCGCAGGAAGACAGTGCGGGATGCGAAGGTGCTGGTCACCGGGGCGGCGAGCGGGATAGGCCGGGCGACCGCCTTGGCGTGCGCGGCCGGCGGGGCCGAACTGGTGCTGACCGATATCAATGCCGAGGGCCTCGAGGATACGGTTCGCACCATCAAGGAGGCGGGCGGCACCGTACTCACCGCGCGTGCCCTGGATATCACCGACTACGACGCGGTCACCGCCTTCGCCACCGACGTGCACGCCGAATTCGGCAGCGTCGATATCGTCATGAATATCGCGGGCACCTCCACCTGGGGCACCGTCGAGAACCTCGAGCACCGGCATTGGCGCAAGATGGTGGATGTCAACCTGATGGGCCCCATCCATGTGATCGAGAACTTCGTGCCGCCGATGGTCCGGGCGAAACGCGGTGGGGCACTGGTGAATGTCTCCTCGGCGGCCGGAATCCTCGCGCTGCCGTGGCATGCCGCCTACAGCGCGGGCAAATTCGGCATCCGCGGCGTTTCCGAGGTGCTGCGATTCGACTTACGGCACCACGACATTTCGGTGCATCTGGTTGTGCCCGGCGCGGTGAACACACCGCTGGTGCAGAGCGTCGAGCTGGTCGGCGTGGACAGGGAAGACCCGAAGATAAAGCGACTCACCACCGCGTTCACCAAGCATGCCGCATCGCCGGAACATGTTGCGGCGGCGATCCTGCGCGGTATCGAGCGCAATCGGTTCCTCGTCTACACCTCCTTCGATATCCGCTTCGGCTATTGGTGGGCGCGCAAATTCGCCTACCCCTACGAATTCGTGATTCGCCGCACCAGCGATCGGTTCAACAGGCTGCTGGCTTCGATGGGCAGTTGAGCGTCACATCGAGCACGCGGGCGCCCGGCCCCTGTTCGCCGAGGCGGTCGTGTTCGTTGACCAGTCGGCAGCTGCCGAGCGACAGGCAGCCGCAGCCGATGCAGCCGGTCAGGTTGTCGCGCAGGCGAGTCAGCTGGGTGATGCGGTCGTCGAGGTCGGCCTGCCACGCGGTGGACAGGGTCTCCCAGTCGCGCCGGGTCGGGGTGCGGCCTTCTGGGAGCTTGTCCAGTGCGGCGCGGATTTCGCTCAACGGAATGCCGACCCGCTGGGAGATGCGGATGAAGGCGACGCGACGCAGCGTTTCGCGCGCGTATCTGCGTTGATTTCCACTCGTGCGACGACTCGAAATGAGACCCTCGCGTTCGTAGAAGTGCAACGCGGAGACCGCTACTCCGCTACGCTCGGACAGCTGCCCGGGGGTCAGCTCCTTCGCTCGCCAATCGGTTGTCGACATCACGCTCCTCCATTCACCTAAACAATACTTCAGGTTAGGGTGTGCTGGGGTCGGAATCGGAGACACCCAATTGCGTGCTCTTACGCCCTCGGCGAACTACGGTCGGAGCATGGGAGCAGACGCGGTGCGGGCGGGGCACGATGGCGGTGCGGACGATGAGTTGGACGGTGTCGGCGATCCGGACGGTCGGCTGGCGGTCAGCTCGGAGGTCGGGACCCTGCGCACGGTGCTGCTGCACCGGCCAGGCGACGAATTGCGGCGGCTGACCCCGCGCAATAACGATCAATTGCTCTTCGACGGCATTCCCTGGGTCGAGCGGGCACAGCAGGAGCACGACATCTTCTCCGGGGTGTTGCGCGAACGCGGCGTCGAGGTGCTGCTGCTCGCCGATCTGCTCGCCGAAACCCTCTCGGTCAGCGGCGCGGCCCGCATCCAGGGCATCTCCGGCGCGGTCGACGCACGCAAACTCGGGCATATGCTGGCCGACGAGCTCGCCGCGTTCCTGCGTGGCGTCCGGGCCAGGGATCTGGCCAACATCCTGATGGCCGGGATGACCTTCGACGAACTGCCCTTCGAGGGCGACAACACCTCGCTGGTGCGGCGCATGCACCACGGTGCGGATTTCGTCATCGATCCGCTGCCGAATCTGCTGTTCACCAGGGATTCGTCATTCTGGGTCGGCCCAAGGGTGGCGATCACCTCACTCGCCCTGCCCGCCCGGATGCGTGAGACCTCGCTGACCGACCTCATCTACGCATTTCATCCGCGCTTCCTCGGCGTGCGGCGGGCCTACGAATCACATACCGCGCCGATCGAGGGCGGTGATGTGCTGTTGCTCGCGCCCGGCGTGGTCGCGGTCGGGGTCGGCGAGCGCACCTCGCCCGCGGGCGCGGAAGCGTTGGCGCGCAGTCTGTTCGATGACGATCTGGCCCACACGGTGCTGGTCGTCCCGATCGCCCAGAGTCGCGCGACCATGCACCTGGACACGGTGTGCACCATGGTCGACACCGATGCCGTCGTGATGTATCCGGCGGTCCGGGATTCGCTGTGCGCGTTTACGATTCATCGCGAGGACGATTACGGCGGACGCAACGACCAGGCGAGGGTGAGCATGCGCGGTCCCGATCCGTTCCTGCCCGCGGCCGCGGATGCGATGGGCATCGGCAAGCTGCGGGTCATCGATACCGGGCTCGATGTGGTCACCGCCGAACGCGAGCAGTGGGACGACGGCAACAACACGCTGGCGCTCGCGCCCGGTGTGGTTGTCGCGTACGAGCGCAACGATATGACCAATGCGCGGCTCGAAGATGCGGGCATCGAGGTGCTACGCATCCCGGGCTCCGAATTGGGTTCCGGCCGTGGCGGACCGCGGTGCATGTCCTGCCCGGTGTCCCGAGATGATGTGTGACCGTGCGATGTTCACCATTACCGTGACCCATGATTCGTCGATTCCGCCCTACGAGCAGCTGCGGCTGGGTGTCATCGCGCAGGTGCGCTCGGGGGAGTTGACGGCGGGAACGAAGATCCCGACGGTGCGAGCTCTGGCCGCGCAACTCGGGCTGGCGCCCAATACGGTCGCTCGTGCCTATCGGGAACTCGAGGCCGATGGGGTCGTCGAAACCCGGGGCAGGCAAGGATCTTTCATCGCGTCCTCGGGTGACCCGACCAAGGATCTGGCAGGGCGCGCCGCGACCGACTACGTCGCCACCATCAGACGGCTCGGTCTCGATGACGAGGCCGCCCTGAAGTACGTCAAGGCGGCGCTGGAGAGTTAGTCCTCAGCGCCAACTGGGCAGCCAGAGATGATCGTGCCAGTTACCGGGCGTAATCGGCAGCGCGGTCAGAATCGGCCAGAGCCAGATGAAATTGGCGATCACCAGGCCGAGGTAGATGCAGACCGCGAGCAGTCCGAGGCTGCGCCGTTCACTGGGGACCGCGGGCAGATAGGTGCCGGCCGGACTTCGCGGTATGTGCACCGACCGTGCCGGGCCGAGAATATCGCCGCACACCAGTGCGATCCCCATTACCAGGAACGGGGCCAGCGGCACGGCGTAGAAGTAGTACATCTGCCGATCGAGGGTGAAGAACCAGGGAATGAGTCCAGCGCCGTATCCGGTGAGCACCGCCGCATAGCGCCAGTCCCGGCGGACCACAGTGCGCCACAGCATCCAGCCCAGCACCGGGAATGCGATCCACCAGATCGCCGGGGTCCCGATCAGCATCACGGCCTTCACGCACTGGGTTTGACCGCATCCGGTGACACCGCTGTCGGCGTAGTAGTAGAGCATCGGCCGCAGCCCCATCGGCCAGGTCCACGGCTTGGATTCCCACGGGTGATGGTTACCGGCCGAATTGGTCAGGCCCTCGTGGAAGCGCAGTGTTTCGCCGCTGTAGTACCACAGCGAGCGCAGCGCATTCGGCAACCACGACCACGGTCCATCGCGACCGACCTGATTGCCGACCGCATAGCGGAAGACACCGTCCTCACTGGCGAACCAGGCCCAGTAACTGGCCAGATACACCCCGAGCGGAATCAGCACCAACGAGTACAGCGCGGGCCCGACATCACGCACCGCCGTGCCGACCCAGGGCTGCCGCACACCGTAGGCGCGCCGCGCGGACACGTCGAAATAGACGCTCATGAGCCCGAACGCGAGAATGAAGTACATCCCGGACCACTTTGTGCCGCAGGACAGTCCGAGCAGTACACCGGCGCCGAAGCGCCACCAGCGCACTCCTAGTCGCGGACCCCAATCGCTCGCATCGATGCGACCCTCGTAGTCCGCCTTGGCGATTCGGGCGCGCACCTCGTCGCGGTCCACGATCAGACAGCCGAATGCGGCGGTGACCAGCACCCCCATGAAGATGTCGAGCATGCCGATGCGCGAGGAGACGAAGGTGAGTCCGTCGGCGATCAGCAGAATGCCCGCGATCGCGCCGACCATGGTGGACCGCGCCAACCGGCGCACGATCCGGATGACCAGCAGCACCAGGATCGTGCCCGCCAGCGCCGCACTGAATCGCCAACCCCAGCCGTTGTAGCCGAACATCCACTCGCCCACCGCGATCAGCTGTTTGCCGATCGGGGGATGCACCACCAATCCGTATGCGGGATTGTCCTCGACGCCGCCGCCGGTGAGGATCTGCCAGGCCTGTGGCGCGTAATGCTTCTCGTCGAAGACCGGGGTGTAGGCGTCGGTCGGATAGTCCAGCAGGATGAACCGCGTCAACGCCGCGATCGCGGTGAGTACCGCGGTGACCACCCACCCTTGGAGCTTGTCGAGCGGCCCGAAGTCGGGCGATGGACGCAGGGGCGCGGGGCTCGACCAAGAGGGCACGGCCCCGGCTACGGTCGCGCGCTGGTCGGTCACCTGGGTCACGCCCCGATCGTATGCTGTGCGAGCCACCCTGACCCGCACCGGTGAGCGCGCCGCCGCGCGAATCACACCCTGAGCAGCGGGCCAGGCGGCACGAGATGAGTATCTACGTCGGCGCGATAACCCAGCACCGGATTCATTTTCCTATGGTGAGAGAATCTTTCTCCAGCGAAGGTCGCGACTGATTTCGTGAGGACATGGGTAACTCATCGGGTACGCCCAGGACTCGTCGCGCACTTAACCGCCGGTCCGGCGACCAAGTCTCGCGGTGTTGACGACCGGCAAAAGGGCCGGGGAGGCGGAGGAGAGCGGTGGCGGACCAAGTGGGCCGATTGGTGCTCGCGGCGACGCCGATGGGCGAGATCGGTGATGCCTCACAGCGGCTGCGCGAGGCGCTCGGGTCCGCCGAGATCATCGCGGCCGAGGACACCCGGCGCACCCGCTCCCTCGCCAAGGCCCTGGAGGTGGAGATCACCGGGCGTGTCCTGCGGTTCGACGACCACGTGGAGTCCGCCAAGATTCCGGCGCTGCTCGATGAGATCGAGGGCGGCAGCACGGTGCTGTTGGTGACCGATGCGGGTATGCCGTCGGTGAGCGATCCGGGCTATCGCATGGTGGTGGCCTGTGTCGAGCGTCAGCTGCCGGTCACCTGCCTGCCGGGTCCGTCGGCGGTGACCACCGCACTGGCATTGTCCGCGCTCCCGGTGGAACGCTTCTGTTTCGACGGATTCGCGCCGCGCAAATCCGGCCAGCGTCGAGAGTGGTTGCGCACCTTACTTACCGAATCGCGCGCCTGCGTATTTTTCGAGGCACCGCACCGGCTCGCCGACTGTCTGGCCGACGCGGTCGAGGTGCTCGGTCCGGACCGGCGGGCCGCGGTCTGCCGGGAACTGACCAAGACCTACGAGGAGGTCGTCCGCGGCAACCTCGGCGAACTGGCCGCCTGGGCGGTCGATGGGGCGCGCGGTGAAATCACCGTCGTCCTCGAAGGCGCCCAACCCGTCGCCGCCGATCCCGCCGATCTGGTCGACGAGGTCGAATCGCTGACCGCCGAAGGTATTCGCCTCAAGGACGCATGCGCCCAGGTGGCCGCCGAGACCGGCGTTTCCCGCCGCGAACTGTACGACGCGGTGCTGACGGCACGCCGCGACGGCGGTGACAGTTCCTAGCTCGACTCGCCATCGCCGACACTCCCGGGCGGCCGGATGGGGAGTGTCATAGTGCTATCGATCACGGGCGCGACGATGATCGATGTCATGACCTCTTTGGAAAGCAAGGCGAAGGCGTTTCTCGAATTGCATGTCCCGGGCGATCCCGGTGTCTTTCCGACGGTGTGGGATGCGTGGTCGGCGAATGTCGCTGTCGCGGCAGGATTTTCGGCGCTGACCATGGGTAGTCATCCGGTCGCCGACTCGATCGGACGCAGCGATAAGGAAGGGATGAAATTCGCGGAACTGTTGACCCGCGTCCGGCAGATCACCGGCGCGGTCGAGGTTCCGGTGTCGGTCGATATCGAATCCGGTTACGGCCTCGAGCCCGCGCAGTTGATCGAGGGACTGCTGGAGGCGGGTGCGATCGGCCTCAATATCGAGGACACGGTGCACAGTGAGGGCGGCCGGTTGCGCACGCCCGAGGAGCATGCCGATTTCGTGCACGATTTGCGGCAATTCGCCGATGCGGCGGGTGTGCACGTGGTCATCAATGCGCGCACCGACCTGTTCATGCGTGAGGACGGTGACGCGAGCGACCGCGTCGATCGCGCCATCGCGCGCCTGCGGCTGGCCGCCGCGGCGGGTGCGGATTCGCTGTTCCCGGCGGGTCGGCACTCCGATACCGATATGCGCAGGCTGACCAGCGAATTGCCGCTGCCGATCAGTGCTGTCGGGCTGCCCGATAAGTCGGACAAGGCGGTCTTCGCCGAACAGGGCGTCGGCCGCATCACCTTCGGCCCCATGCTGCAGTGGGCGCTGACCGCTGAGATCAATCGGCTGCTCGACCGCTGGAAGTAGCCTTCCCGGGCGATCCGGCTGAACCTGAAGCGCTACCGCTTTATCGAGCGGTAGCGCCTCAGAAAGGCGGTGATCTTCGCATAATCGGCGGCGCCATTGAGCTCGGTCAGCAGATCGTCCGGGCACAGCTGGTAGTGGTCACCCCAGTAGCGGCGCGTCTTGTTATCGCAGATGCGGTAGCCGCCTGGAACGCCTCGTGCTGTATCGCCTTCGGCTGATTACTTCTTCGGCTCCACGTAGCGCGGGTAGACCGCTTCGGGCTCCGGGAGCGGGGTGCCGGGGACCAGCGGGGTCGCGATATCGGCGAATGTACGGTTCTGGCTTGCCAGCAGATCGAGGATCTTGCCAGCGGATTCGGGCAGCACGGGTTGCACCAGAATCGCCACGATGCGCAGCAGTTCGATGGTCACGTACAGCACTGTCGCCTCGCGGGCCAATGACTCCTCGGTGCCGGTCTTGGCCAGCGCCCACGGCGCCTCCGCGGAGAAGTAGCGGTTGGCCTCACCGAGCGTCAGCCAGATCGCCTCGAGTGCCAAATGCATTTGCTGGGAATCGAATTCGGTGCGGCAGCGCTCCAGCAGACCGTTGGCGCGGTCGAGCAGGGCGCGATCGGCCTCGGTGAATTCGCCCGGTGTCGGCACCACACCGCCGCAGTCGCGCGCGACCAGCTTCAGGCTGCGCTGCACCAGATTTCCGAATTCATTGGCGAGGTCGGTATTGATCCGCCCGACGATCGCCTCGTGGCTGTAGCTGCCATCCTGACCGTAGGAGATCTCGCGCAGCAGGAAGAACCGCACCGCGTCCACGCCGTACTCGTCGACCAGCGCGAGCGGGTCGACCACATTGCCGACCGACTTGGACATCTTCTCGCCCTTGTTGTACAGGAACCCGTGCACGAAAACGCGTTTCGGCAACTCGATCCCGGCCGACATCAGGAACGCGGGCCAGTACACGGTGTGGAACCGGGTGATGTCCTTACCGATGATGTGCACGTCCGCAGGCCAGAACCGCTGGAACGCAACGGATTCCGTATCCGGGAAGCCGACGCCGGTGATGTAGTTGGTGAGCGCGTCCACCCATACGTACATCACGTGATCGGGATGGCCGGGCACCGGAACACCCCAGTCGAAGGTGGTGCGTGAAATGGACAGGTCCTTCAGACCCGCCTTCACATAACTCACCATCTCATTGCGAGCCGTTGCTGGCGCGATGAATTCGGGATGTTCATCGTAGAGCGCGAGCAGCTTGTCCTGGTAGTTCGACAGCCGGAAGAAGTAGTTCGACTCCTCGGTCCAGGTGACCGGCGTCTTCGATTCGGTCGAGATCCGGGTGCCGTCCTCGAGCAGCGTCGTTTCTTCCTCGGTGTAGAACGCCTCGTCGCGCACCGAGTACCAACCCGAGTAGTTGTCCAGGTAGATATCGCCGTTGGCGAGCATCCGCTCCCAGATCGCCGCGCTGGCCACCTGGTGGTCGTCATCGGTGGTGCGGATGAAACGGTCGTAGGAGATGTCCAGCGTCTTGTCCATCGCCTCGAACACATCCGAGTTGCGCGCCGCGAGCTCCTCCACCGGCACCCCCTCGGCGACCGCGGTCTGCTGCATCTTCTGCCCGTGCTCATCGGTGCCGGTCATGAAGAAGACGTCATAACCATCGAGCCGCTTGAAGCGGGCGAGGGCGTCGGACGAGATGTACTCGTACGCATGCCCGATGTGCGGCGCACCGTTCGGGTATGCGATGGCCGTTGTGATGTAGAAGGCGGGGCGGTCAGCTGCGCTCATGCCTGCGCCTCGCTGAGCCTGCGCCTCGCTGACGCTCGGCTCCGGCATGACCGCAATTGCGGCTGCGCCTTCGGCTCGCTCGCTCCGCTCCCTCGCGGCCTGCGCCTCGCTGACGCTCGGCTCCGGCATGACCGCACTGGCGGCTGTGTTGATTGATCGCTCGCTTCGCTCGCTCATGGTGCATCTACTGTAATGCGCGTGGATTCCGACGCTCACGTGAATATCCCTGGAGGCGATTACCGCCGTCACGCGCCTGTGTTCGGTTCGGCCGGAGTTCGCCGATGAGCGCCGAACGGGCCGCGCCCGAACTGCCGGAACCGCTCGCGCCGCTGGTGGACGCGCATACGCATCTGGATGCCTGCGGGGCGACCGATGCGGAGTCGACCGCGGTGATCGTGGATCGTGCGGCCTCGGTCGGGGTCGGCCAGGTGGTCACCGTCGCCGATGATCTGGCCGCGGCGCAGTGGGCCGTACAGGCCGCGAACTGGGATCGAAGGGTGTTCGCCGCCGTGGCGCTGCATCCGACGCGGGCGAATGCGCTCGACGATGCGGCCAAGGCCGAACTGGAGCGGTTGGCCGCCGACCCCCGCGTGGTCGCGATCGGCGAAACCGGTCTGGATTACTACTGGCCGGGCAAGCTGGAGGGCTGCGCCGCTATCGAGGATCAGGTCGAGGGCTTCCGCTGGCATATCGACCTGGCCAAACGTCTGCGCAAACCGCTGATGATCCACAACCGCGAGGCCGACCACGATCTGCTGACGGTATTGCTGGACGAGGGCGCTCCGGAAACCGTGATCTTCCATTGCTTTTCCTCGGACACCAATATGGCGATGTCGTGTGTCGCCGAGGGGTACATCCTCAGCTTCTCCGGCACGGTGAGTTTCAAGAACGCGCACGAATTGCGTGAGGCCGCCAAGGTCGTGCCCGATGACCAGATCTTGGTCGAAACCGATGCGCCATATCTCACGCCGCATCCATTCCGTGGCGCACCCAACGAATCGTATTGCCTGCCCTACACCGTGCGCGCCCTGGCGGAATTGCGTGACCAGGATCCGGTGGCTCTCGCCGAAATCACCACCGCCAACGCCCGCCGTATCTACGGCATCTGAATTCGAGATCAGGTGGAATCGCGAGGGGCTGGCAATTTCACCTGATCTTGTTTCACATTCGGGCGGGTAAGTGTGTCCTAGGTCACTTTGGTCGGCATGTTTTGTGATTTACCTGCGGCGTCGATATTCGTTTGTGATATTGATACCCGCCGCTCGTAACACTACGGTTGTAGACCGCTGACCCCTTCGTTATCGTACTGTGACCATGTCTCCATTCACGAGGATCAACCAGTCCCGCTCGCCGCTGCTGTACGCGGCGGTTGCGGCGTTGCTGGTGACGCTGATCGTCGGTGCCGCGATGGCGATCGTGAACCGGAAGACGGTCACGGTCGTCGTGGACGGTGAGCAGATGACGCAGACCACCATGTCGCGCAACGTCAGCGGGGTGTTGAAGGCCGCGGGGTTCGACGTGAACGACCGCGACCTGGTCCGGCCCGCGCTGGCCGCGGCGATTACCGACGGCGCGACCATCACCTATAACCGGGCGCGCGAGGTCGCGATATCGCTGGACGGTAAGGCCGAGAAGGTGTGGTCGACCGGTCTGACCGCAGGCGATGTGGTCGACCAACTGCACCTGCCCCGCGAGGTATTCGTTTCCCCGGCCCGCAACGAGAAGCTGCCGCTCGAGGGCGCCGCGCTGCAGATCGCCAGCCCGCGTGCGGTATCGCTGCTCGACGGCATCGGCAAGCCGGTCGATGTTCGACTGGCCGCGCCGACCGTCGGTGAATTCCTCACCGCGGCGGGCATTCCGCTGATCGAGCAGGACACCGTCGAGCCGGCGGCGACCACGCCGCTCACCGATGGACTGCGGATCGTGGTGACCCGCCAGCGCGTCGAGAACAAGGTCGAGACGGTGCCGCTCGATCCGCCGGAGAACGTGATCGAGGATCCGACCATGAATATGAGCCGGACCGTGGTGGAAACCCCGGGTGCGCCCGGCGTGCAGGACGTGACGTTCGCGGTCACCATGGTCAATGGCCAGGAGGTCAGTCGGCGGCCGATCGCTTCCAATGTGAAGGTGACGGCTCAGCCGAAGACCGTCCGCAAGGGCGCCAAGCCCGGTACCGAGGTGCCGCCGGTGCGTGACGGCGATATCTGGGATGCGCTGGCCCGCTGTGAGTCCACCGGTAACTGGGGCATCAACACCGGCAACGGTTACTTCGGCGGCATTCAATTCGATCAGGGCACCTGGGAACGTCAGGGCGGTCTCAAGTACGCCCCGCGCGCCGACCTGGCGACCCGCGAAGAACAGATCGCCATCGCCGAAGTCACCCGCGCCCGCCAGGGTTGGGGCGCCTGGCCCGCCTGCACGAGTCGCCTGGGCATCGGCTGATCACAGCGGGCGGGTTGATACGTTGTCGGACGTGTCCGAACCCGATATTTCCGCCCGTGGGAGTGCTGCCCTGCTCGGGCCCGCCGAGGTGCGGGCATTGGCCGAGCGACTCGGCGTGCGGCCGACCAAGCAGCTCGGACAGAACTTCGTGCACGACGCCAACACGGTGCGGCGGATTGTCGCGGCGGCCGGGGTCGGGCGCGGGGATGCGGTGCTCGAGGTCGGGCCGGGGCTCGGTTCGCTGACATTGGCGCTGCTCGATGTGGTGGATTCGGTCATCGCCGTCGAGATCGATCCCGTACTGGCGAAACATCTTCCGGTGACCGTCGCCGATCGCGCGCCGGAACTGGCCGGGCAGTTGACCGTCGTGGAGGCCGATGCGCTGCGGGTTCGTGCGGACAGACTGCCTGCGGCGCCGTCGGCGCTGGTGGCGAATCTGCCCTACAACGTCGCCGTGCCGGTGCTGCTGCACCTGCTCGCCGAATTGCCCAGCATCACAACCTCATTGGTGATGGTGCAGGCCGAGGTCGCGGACCGTCTCGCCGCCGATCCCGGCAGCCGCGTCTACGGCGTCCCGAGCGTCAAGGCGGGCTTCTTCGGCACCGTGCGGCGCGCGGGCGCGGTGGGCACCCAGGTGTTCTGGCCGGTGCCCCGGGTCGACTCCGGCCTGGTCCGCATCGAGCGCTACGCCGAACCGCCATGGCCGATGGACGAAGCACACCGCCGCCGCGTCTTCGAGGTAGTCGACGCCGCCTTCGCCCAGCGCCGCAAAACCCTCCGCGCCGCCCTCGGCAACTGGGCCGGTTCCCCCGCCGAAGCCGAACGTCGCCTCGTGGCCGCCGGAATCGCTCCGACCGCCCGCGGCGAAACCCTGGACACCGCGGCCTTCGTCCGCCTCGCCGCCCAGGCGTGAGGTCCGAAGGTTCAACCCGCGTGTATCTCGTTGCGGGTGAAGGTGATCGGTTGGGTGCGTAGGCTGCGCAGGACGGGGCTGGCTATGCGCTCGGGCGCTCTGGCCGGGGCGATATCGGGGATGCGGCGGGTGATTTCCGCGATGGCCGCGGTGGCTTCCATGCGGGCGAGGGCGTTGCCGATGCAATAGTGGATGCCCGCGCCGAAGGCCAAGTGGCGTTATCCAAGCGGTTCGCTTGCTGGGGCGTCGCCGCGAGCGAAACGGATTGTGGATAACCAACTTTTGCCTTGTTGGTCGCGGAACCGGATTCATGTGCTGCGGCAATCAATTCACGCGTGTCGCCGCACTCCGCGTGCCGCATGGAAAGCGCAGGTCATCGCCCCGAATGCCAGCTCGAGCACGCGGTGATCGGCGCATGTGGTCAGGGGTGACCGCCACTCGAATGGTGTCCACCATCGGATGTGGATGGCGCTGTGGATGATTCGACGCGCGCGGTGAACTCGGCGGTATGTACGACACCGCCGTGGGAGAAGTCTAGATACAACCGAAATGCGCCCGCACTCGGGGTCTGGGCATGGAAGTCGACCTCCGGACCCGCCGGGGTGCGACCGATTTCGCCCTGCGGATGGACGTGCAGGTAGGCAAGGTCGTTGGCGCGCAAGACCACTAGATGCGCGTACGCGCCGAGATACGGCTCCAGGTCTGTCACCGGCGCGCCGTCGCGCGTCACGGTGAAACGAAGTTCGCTGCCCGCGGTGCTCAGATCGCCCGCCATGCGCACTTGGTAACCGTCCACCGTCGCCGACCGGGACTCTGGTGGAAGTGGTTGGAGCTCGGCCGGTCCCGCGACCGTGACGGTGCGGCTCAGGACTAGATCACCGGGCTCCTGCTCGGGGACGAAATCGGCGAAGACGCGATACGTGCCGGGCGCTGTCCAATTCCAATCGATCGACCAGGTGCCCGTGTCGTCCATGGTCGGGTGCACGTGCCGATATCCGGTGGTGTCCGAGCGGACCACGATCAGGTGCAGTTTCTTGTCGTGCTGGGTGGTGAATCGGGTGACCGGAGCTCCGTCCGGTCCGGTGATCCGAAAATGCAGGGCCCCGGCTCGATTCGGGTCAGTGGGTGCGCTCAGGTCGGTCAGGGTGTAGCCGGATCGCGAATCCGACAGCCCGGTGTCCTGTTCGGTGTGCGCCATCGCGCCGTGGTCCGGTGTCGACCCGGTCGGATCGCCCACCAGGGCGCCGATACCGAGTGCGACACCGAACAGCGCGACGAGACCGCCGCCGATCGCGGCGAATCTCAGCCGGGCCTGCATCAGACGGCGACCTCGTATCCCGCCTCGTCGACAGCGGCGACGATATCGGCGTCAGCGAGCGGCGCGGCGCTGTCCACTCGGACCGCACCGCTGGCGAGGTCGACGTCAACGCTGGTCACGCCATCGATCTTGCCGATCTCCGACTTGACCGAGCTCACGCAGTGTCCGCAGGTCATCCCCGTGACGGTGTAGGTGCTCGTGGCCATCTCCGACTCCTTCGCTCACATTCGATCATACGGTGTGGGGGTATCCCCGACGCAAATCAACATACCCCCAGAGGGTATTGAACGCAAGGGTGAGTTGCGCCGAGGTTCCGTCGATCAGTCGCCGCAGAGGTCCGGATAGTTCCCGAATCAAACGGCGGAAGGCCAACCGTCCATGGCCATTTCGGCAACCCGCTCCAGTTCCGCGGCGCTCGCGCCATCCCGGGCCGCCTGTGACATGCCCTGCATCACGGTGCCGACATACCGCGCGAGCGTGGTCGCCTCGGCGTCCGGTGGCAATGAACCCGCATCGATATCAGCCTGGATGCGCGCGGCGAAGGCCTCCACATTCCGATTGCGAAGCGCGCGCAGCATGTCGGCGATCTCGGTGCTGGTGGTATTGAGTCCCGCACTGATCACCAGGCAGCCGTGCGGGCAATCGGGCCGGGTGTACTCCGTCGCCGCCTCGCGCAGGATGCGGCGAACCGTCGCCTCGGCGGTCGGCTCCTCGGCGAGCGCGCGCGGGATGAAGCTGCCGTAGCGCGTGCCGAAGACCTGCACCACCTCGTTGAACAGCGTCGCCTTATCGCCGAATGCGGCATAAAGACTCGGCGCGCCGATGCCCATCGCCGCGGTCAGATCGCCGATCGAGGTTGCCTCGTAACCGCGCGCCCAGAACAGTCGCAGCGCCTTTTCCAGCGCGGCGTCCCGATCGAACGAGCGGGGGCGTCCCCTGGTCGGTGCACTCATGTCCGCATTTTATAGCGCTCGCTAGAGAATGTGCTAACGTCCTTTCTGTAGTGACCGCTAGAGAAAGGACCCGTCATGGGTGCACTGCTGCGAACCAAGCGTCTCGACGGCAAGACCGCGCTGGTCACCGGTGCGAGCCGTGGCATCGGCCGGGCCATCGCGGAGCGGCTCGGCCGGGACGGGGCGCGGGTCGCCGTGCACTACAACGGCAATGAGCAGGCGGCGAAGGAAACCGTCGTCGCCATCGAGGCGGCGGGCGGTTCGGCCTTCGCGATCAAGGCCGAACTCGGCGTACCCGGAGATGCCGCGACGCTGTGGGCCGCATTCGACGCACAGGCCGACGGCGTGGACGTCATCGTCAACAACGCGGGCATCGATGGCATCCGCGAACCGATCGGCGGCACCGATGAGGCCGCCTTCGACCGGGTCTTCGCCGTCAATGCGAAGGCGCCGTTCTTCGTCACCAAGCTGGGGCTGGATCGGCTGCGCGACGGCGGCCGCATCGTCAATGTCTCCACCGGCCTCACGCACGGGGCGAGAATGCCGCAGCTGATCGCCTACACGATGACCAAGGGCGCGATCGATACCTTCACCCAAACGCTGGCAAAGGAACTCGGCGCCCGCGGCATCACCGTGAATGCCGTCGCGCCGGGTGTGATCGATACCGATATGAACGCGAACTGGTTGCGCAATGCCGAGACCGAGGCGTTGGTGGCCGGAATGTCGCCGTTGAATCGAGTCGGCCGGCCCGGTGATATCGCGGATATCACCGCATTCCTAGCCTCGGACGATTCGCGGTGGGTCACCGGACAGTGGATCGATGCCACCGGCGGGGCGCTGTTGTAACCGTCCGACCCATGGGCGGTGAATGTCTCATATCGAGCTGAGCACCTGTCGTACCCACGGGATAGGCTTGAGCACCGTGTTGTCAGTTGTGCCAAGTCCCGTCATCGTGCGCGCGCCATCCAAGGTGAACCTCCACCTAGGCGTCGGTGACGTGCGCGCGGACGGCTATCACGATCTGACCACGGTGTTCCAAGCCCTCTCGCTCAGCGACGATCTGGAACTCGCACCGGCCGCCTCGCTCACCGTGCGGGTCAGCGGCGAGGGCGCCGACGACGTGCCGACCGATCGCACCAATCTGGTGTGGAAGGCCGCCGTGCGCGTCGCCCATCTGGCCGGCCGCGCACCGCTGGTGGAAATCGCCATCAACAAGGGCATTCCGGTGGCCGGTGGCATGGCCGGCGGCAGTGCGGATGCCGCCGCGGCGCTGGTAGGCCTGAACGAACTCTGGGATGTCGGGCTGACCCGCGACGAATTGTTCGCGGTAGCAGCCGAACTCGGCAGCGATGTGCCGTTCGCACTGCACGGCGGAACGGCGCTCGGCACCGGCCGCGGCGAGCGGCTACTTCCGGTGTTGTCCCGCAATACCTTTCACTGGGTACTCGCGCTCGCCAAGGGCGGATTGTCCACGCCAGCGGTCTTCACCGAACTCGACCGACTACGCGAGAACGGCACCCCGCCCCGGCTCGGCGAGCCGCAGGCGCTGATGCAGGCGCTGGCCTCCGGTGACCCGAAACAGCTTGCGCCCCTGCTGGGTAACGATCTGCAGGCGGCCGCGCTGTCGCTGAAGCCCGAGTTGCGTCGGACATTGCGGGCGGGCGTCGGTGCCGGGGCGCTTGCCGGGCTGGTCTCCGGCTCCGGCCCGACCTGCGCATTCCTGTGTGACAGCGAGGACGGCGCGGTGGCGGTCGCGGCCGAGCTCGCGGGGGCCGGTGTGTGCCGTAGCGTGCGCACGGCCAGCGGACCGGTGCCCGGCGCTCGCGTCATCAGCAGCGACACGCCAGGCAAGCGCTGACGGTTCGCCGGCTATGCGATCACGTCGGCGAGGCGGTCCACTTGGTCGGCGTCGCGGCCGTAGCAGTAGAGCATGACCTCATCCGCGCCGAGATCCTCGAATTGGCTGATGGCCGTGCGGATCTCGTCGGGCGTGGTGAGCATTCCGGCGAGCATGAACTCGGCGCGACCGCTGAATTCGTAGTAGGCGCCCATCGAGGTGCGGGCGTCTTCGATCAGGTCGGGTGCGCCGAGCGCGACATTGACCTGGGCGACAATGCGAGGCTCGCCGTCGCGGCCGTGTTCCTTCCACGAGCGGCGGGCGGTGTCGAACAGACCACCGGCCCACGACGGTGCGGCGGCGGCGAGAAAGCCGCCACCCCAACGGCCGCCGCGATCGATGGCGGCGGGCTGGAAGCCGCCGAAGAGCAGTTCGGGTCCCTCGGGACGCAGCGGCGCGGGACCGATCGGTCCGCAGTCGGTGCCGTACGGCCGGCCGGACCACAGGCGACGCATGATCTCGAGTTGTTCGTCCATGCGACGGCCGCGGGAGCGCAGCTCGGTGCCGGAAGCGATGTGATCGTCCGCGCGACCGCCGACGCCGAGGCCGAGCACCAGGCGGCCGCCGGACATGCGATCGAGGGTGGCGGCCTGCTTGGCGAGCAGCGACGGCTCGCGCAGCGGCGCGATGAGCACTTCGGTCTGCACCTTGATGCGGTTGGTGGCACCGGCGATCATGCCGAGGGCGACCAGTGGTTCGGGATTGTCGTAGACGAGCCGGTCGAGCAGACCGAGCGTGGAGAACGGACCCGCATCGGCGCGGCGGGCCCAGTCGAGCAGGGCGGCGGGATCGGAAATGGGCAGACCGAGTCCGACGTGCATGAGAACCTCCAGGGGTAGTTGAAACCGTGCCGCCCCACTCACCTCGATCTCGAGGCGGAGCTCCCATTCTGCGGCTGTGTCTCAGGAGCGCCGTAACACCGTTCGTAACGAACGTTGTTCGCTACGGCTGACTCTAACCGAACGCCGTTCGCCGCGCAAGTCTCCGAAACCCGACAGTGCGCGGCGTGCAGTGGTCCCGGGCCGTGACACCTGGATGGACGCTCGGGCGTTCGGTGCGGCGGCGGGTGGTTCGGGATGCTCGGTACGCTTGCGCCGGGCGAGTGCTCGCCCGGCGCATGACTCGGAAGGATCCATGTCCAACCTGATCAATCTCGAACAGGTCTCCAAGAGCTTCGGTATCAAACCGCTCCTGGACAATGTTTCGCTCGGCATTCACGCGGGCGAGCGGATCGGTGTCGTCGGCCTGAACGGCGGCGGCAAGACCACCCTGTTGGAGGTGCTCACCGGTCTCGAGCCGCCCGACAGCGGCCGGGTGAGCCGGGTCGGCGGGCTGCGCATAGCAGTGGTGACCCAGCGCGGGGTACTACCCGTGGGCGCGACCGTCGGATCCGTGGTGCTGGCCGGACTGGCCGATGACGCGATGACCGACAATATGGCCGAACACGAGTGGGCCTCGAATCCGCGCATCCGTTCGGTGATGGAGGGCATCGGGATCGAGGGCCTCGGTCTGGATACTTCCGTCGACAATCTCTCCGGTGGCGAGCGCCGCCGCGTCGCACTGGCCGCTGCGCTGGTTCGCGACCTCGATCTGCTCGTGCTCGACGAGCCGACCAACCACCTCGATGTCGAGGGCGTGCAGTGGCTGGCGCAACATCTGCTGGAGCGTCGCAGCGCGCTGGTGGTCGTGACCCACGATCGCTGGTTCCTCGACACCGTCGCCACCGACACCTGGGAGGTCGTCGGCGGCAAGGTCGAAAGCTATGAAGGCGGTTACGGCGACTGGATTTTCGCGCGCGCCGAGCGGGCGCGGCAGGCCGATGCCTCCGAGGCCAGGCGCGCGAATCTGGCGCGCAAGGAGTTGGCCTGGTTGCGTCGCGGCGCGAAGGCCCGCACGTCCAAGCCGCGCTACCGGGTGGAGGCGGCCGAGGCACTGATCGCCGATGTGCCGCCGCCGCGCGACAGCGTCTCGCTGGCCGCCTTCGCGCGAAAGCGCCTGGGCCGCGTCGTCATCGAACTCGAGGACACCACCCTCACCACCCCGGACGGCCGCGAGTTGGTGCGCGACTTGACTTGGCGCTTGGCGCCGGGGGAGCGGGTCGGCCTGGTCGGTGTGAACGGTTCCGGCAAGACGACCCTGCTACGCACGCTGGCCGGTGCCGTCGAACCTGCTGCGGGCAAACGCATTCAGGGCCAGACGGTCCAGATCGGTTGGCTACGTCAGGAACTCGACGACCTACCGACCGATCTGCGGGTGCTGGAGGCGGTACAGCAGGTCGCGCAGCGAATCATGCTGGGCGATAAGGAAATCTCCGCGGGCCAGCTGGCCGAGCGCCTGGGCTTCACCCCGGCCCGTCAGCGCACCCCGGTCGGTGACCTATCCGGTGGCGAGCGCCGCAGGCTTCAACTGACCCGAATCCTGATGTCCGAACCGAATGTCCTGCTCCTCGACGAGCCGACCAACGACCTGGACATCGACACCCTGCAACAACTGGAAGACCTGCTCGACAATTGGGCGGGCACGCTGGTCGTGATCAGCCACGACCGCTATCTGATCGAGCGCATCTGCGACTCCACCTGGGCCCTGTTCGGCGATGGAAAACTCACCAATCTGCCCGGCGGCATCGACGAATACCTGAAGAAACGCGCCGCATCGAGCGCGGCCGCAACGCGAGCCACCGACTCCAAGCCCGCCGAAACCCCCGCGACCGACTCCGCCGCCTA
>NZ_JBVJLS010000026.1:0-127316 GCF_055584605.1 Nocardia sp. NPDC102475
CCAGGATCAAACTCTCCGTTGAAGACTCTCAACCACACCCCCAAAAAGAGGGCGCAATCAGAAGAATTAACCAGAGTCCGAAAACCTTGGCAAAACAAAACGCCAGCAAAAAGTATTTGCTGACTAAATATCCAACCTCACCACACGGGGGTATGAGAGGCCGGAACCAAAAAATATTTGGCACTGACATTCATCGACACACTATTGAGTTCTCAAAGAACACACGCACACAACTGGACCCCAGATTCTCTCGGGGGGCTTGTTGAGGCAACTGTCCTAGCCTAGCCAACCGTCCGCGCAGAGTCAAGTCTGCTCGTCCGATCCGACAACACTGATCGCCAGGCGCTCCTCGTCCTACCTCGTTTCCCAGGCCACTGTACTCAGCGTTTCCGCTGCGCTTTGGGCTCCGGGTCGGTGTCCGTGTCGCTCTGACTTGGACAAAGTTACGCGGCGGAGAACGTCGAGTCAAATCCGCACTACACGCATGTCATTTCCCAGGTCAGAGGCCATCTGACACCCCGAAAAGCGGGCTCGGGCCACTCCGATGTGACCCGAGCCACTGATCTTTATGCGCCCGCCCGCAGTACGCCCGCGAAGTTCCGCTTGCCGCGGCGCAGCACCAACCACCGTCCGTGCAGGTAGTCGGTATCGGCGGGCGTCCATTCCAGATCCGAGATCCGCTCGTTGTTCACCGACGCTCCGCCTTCGTTCACCGCGCGCCGTGCGGCGCCGCGGCTCTCCGCCAGTCCGGTGGCGACCAGCAGATCGACGATTGTGCTCGGTTCACCGGCACCGACCTCGGCGACCGTGCCGTCGACTGCGGCTTCGCGCAGGGCTGCCGACAGCGTCGGCTCATCGAGTTCACGCAGATCCGCGCGTCCGAACAGGGCCTGACTCGCCAGCTGCACTGCCCGGGTATTCGCCTCGCCGTGCACCAGATTCGTCATTTCCTCGGCCAGCTTGCGCTGGGCTTCCCTTGCGTGCGGACGCTCGGCCGTAGCCAGTTCCAGCTCGGCCAACTCCTCGCGGGACAAGAAGGTGAACCAGCGCAGGTACCGCACGACATCGGCATCGGCGGTATTCACGAAGTACTGGTACCAGGCGTATGGGCTGGTCATTTCCGGATCGAGCCACAGGCTGCCGCCGCCGGTCGACTTGCCGAACTTCTTGCCGTCGGCCGAGGTAACGAGCGGCACGGTCAGTGCGTGCACTGCCGCACCGTCGACGCGCCGGTTCAGCTCGACACCGGCGATGATGTTGCCCCACTGATCCGAACCACCGACCTGCAGTGTGCAGCCGTAGTTGCGGCGCAGCTGCAGGTAGTCGTTGGCCTGCAGCAGCATGTAGCTGAATTCGGTGTAGGAGATGCCTTCGCCGTCCAGGCGGCGCTTGATGGTGTCGCGTGCCAGCATGACGTTGACCGAGAAGTGCTTTCCGATATCGCGCAGGAAGTCGACGGTCGACAGCTGGCCGGTCCAGTCCATGTTGTTGGCGATGATCGCGCCGGTGGATGAGTCGTCGAGGTCGACGAAGCGCTCGAGCTGTGAACGGATCCGGGACGCCCATTCCGCGACGGTGTCGGTCGAATTCATGGAGCGTTCGCCCACGTCGCGCGGATCGCCGATGAGTCCGGTGGCACCACCGGCCAGCACGATCGGGCGATGGCCCGCGCGCTGGAACCGCTTCAGCGCCAGCAGCGGGACCAGATGTCCGGCGTGCAGGCTGGCCGCGGTGGGATCGAAACCGGCATAGAGGGTCAGCGGCCCGGCGGATGCCGCCGCGCGCAGGGCGTCCAGGTCGGTGGACTGCGCGATCAGTCCGCGCCAGGTCAGTTCGTCGATGATGTCGCCGCTCACGCCTGCGCCTCGCTGGCGCTCGGCTCCAGCGTGCGCGATGCGCGCTGGCACATGGTTCGCTCACTTCGTTCGCTCACGCTGTCCCATCTTTCCGCACCGGCCCCCGCGACCGGCATGGCCCTCAGTGTCGCCGCGCGCCGCCACGCAGGGCGAATGATTTTCGGTGAATGCGACGACGATCGGCAGACCGCGGTCTGCCGATCGTGTGAGTTGTTCAGATGTTCAGCGAGCCGGCAGCTCCCGCACCGCGATGATGCTGTCGCGACGCTGCCAGGCGATCCAGACGAACACCACGCCGAGCACCAGCGGGAACGGCGCCAGGGCGGGCGCGGCGAGCAGGAACACCTGGGTCAGTGCGGCGCAGACCATGGTGATGGTCAGGCCGACGGCCGCGGGGCCGGTCAGTCGAGGCACCAGCAGGCCGATACCGCCGGCGAGTTCGACGACGCCGGTGAAGTAGCGGAACCACTGGCCCCAGCCGATCGTGTCGAAGGATTCGATCGCCGCATGCGCGCCGAGCAGTTTCGGGGCGGCGGAGGCGATGATGAAGAACAGCGCGAGCAGAACCTGCACGGTCCAGAGCGCGATAGTCATCTTCTTGCCGGGGCGGTGGGCGATGATGGCGGCAGCGGTGGTGATCGGGGCGGCGGGGGCGATGGCGGTCATCTGTCTTTCCTTCGGTCGGTCGCGCCGGGTGGAGCGCGTTCAACAGATAGGACGGACACCGCGCCGAAAACTCATCGCCGATCCCGAAAATTCTTGTGACCTGGTGTTATACCGCTTCGATCGGGGCACGCGGGCTGCGCCGGTAGACCGAGACCGCGGGCGATGCGAGCCAAAATCGCCACGGCACATCCGCGGCACTGCTGACCCCGACGCGCGGTCCGTCGGAAATCTCGGCGGGGTCGATCGCGCCGTTCAGCTCCAACCGGATCGGCGAGGCAGGGTCGAAGAGTGGAGTTCCGTAGTCGCTCAGCGTTATTCCGAGCGCGCTGCCGAGATTCCCAGGGCCCCTTGCCAAATCGGCGTCCGTGCGGGCCGCGGGTCGCCGCTCCCTGACCGTGTCCGACCCGGCGATCACCTCGCCCGACCGGATGAGTACCGCACTCGCGGTGCCGTCCGGACCGCTGGTCACGTTCACACACATATGCATGCCGTAGCTGAGGTAGACGTACAGCACACCGGCGGGCCCGAACATCACCGCATTGCGCTTGGTCCGCCCACGTCCGGAATGCGATGCGGGATCCGGCCACGGTCCGGCCGGATCGCCGCCATATGCCTCGACCTCGACGATTCGCACGCCGACCGGTCCGGACCACAGCGTCGAGCCGAGCAGTCGGCGAGCCGCGGCGGGTGGTTCGACCGCGAGTTCCTCATTACGCACGACTCTCTATTGTTCCCGAAAGTCAGACGTAGCGGCTGTGCTGGCCCGAGCGCAGCGTGACGAGATCGTCGATGATCACGGCGGCATACCCGACCGCGACAAGCACCGCGAGCTGCGCCCAGGCGACCCACGCGATACCGATCGGGATGGTTGCGGCCACCGCGGCGGCGGCGAGCAGTCGCGACCACGGGCGTCGCAGACCGAGGGCGAGCCGGAAACAGAACTGGCCGAAGAAGTACAGCGCGACGCCGCCGGAGAGTGCGCACGCGGCGGCGATGGAGGCGGGTTCGTTGCCGTGCGCGATGGTCATATTGATGCCCGCCGCGCTGACGGTGATGCCGATCAGCAGCGGGTAGAGCGCGTAACCGTAGGCGAGCACCGCAGGACGCGAGCGTTCCCGATCAGGGACCGCGGCAAGTGCGTGCTCGCCGAGGTCGTCATCGATCCCGAAATAGGCCCACCACAGCACATAGGCCAGGCAGAGTCCGAGTGCGACAGTGGCGGTCAGCGGCACGGTCAGCTTCTCCCCCGCCAGGCCCAGTCCGATCGCGACCACCGACTCACCGATGGCGACGATGATCACCAGCCCGTTGCGCTCGCAGAAATGGCTGGCCCGCACCACGAAATCGCGGGTGTCGACCAGGTACGGACTCAGCACCTGCACCGCGAATGCCAGCCCCCAGCACAGGTACTGCCACCAGCCGTGCACGAAACCGCCCGCGAGCACGAGCGCCGCGGCGAGCGCATTCAACGGCGCGATGCGTTTGATCGCCTGGATCGCCGAGGTGCCCCCGCTGACCCAGAACAGCGCCGTGTGCACCGTGTTGACCAGGACGTAGCCGAGACCGAAGGCGAGACCCGTGCCGTGGAACGCGTCCGGGATCGCCAGCGCAAGCACGAAGAATCCGAACATGCCGATCAACAGCAGCGTGCGGCGCTGCGAATTGCTCGGCGCCACTTCGTTGGTGAGCCAGACGTAGCCGCTGTACATCCACCAGATGACCCCGAACAGCACCAGCACCTGAGCCAGCGCCTCCCAGCCGGGATGGTGGGTGAAGACGTGGGTGAGCTGGGTGATGGTGAAGACGAAGACGAGATCGAAGAACAGTTCCAGGGTGGAAACCCGAACCTGTCCTCCGTCTACGTTCGGTTCCGTGGTCTGGCTGGTCACGGCAGGATCGTAAAGCAACACGCCGAACTGGTCATCCGATCACGTCGGTCCCCATGTAGAGCCCCTTGAGCTTGCTCGGGTTCACCTGGAAGCGCAGGTTGTGGATGTGGCCGTCGACGAGGTCGTAGGTGAACGCCGCCACCGGGTTTCCGTCGATGCGCGCGAGCGCCCCGAGTTCGCCGTTGATATGCGCTGGCTCGAGGACGATGCCCGCGACCGACGGCTTGGCGAGTACGCCGAGAACCCAGCGCGCCACATGATCCGGTCCGTACAGCGGACGCCGGGCCGCGGTGACCACACCGCCGCCGTCGGACCACGAGGTGACATCGGGGGCGAGCAGATCCATCAGGGCATTGAGATCGCCACCGGCGCAGGCGGCCATGAACTGTTCGGTGATGTGGGTGCGCTCGGCCTTATCGGTATCGAAGCGCGGGCGGCGGGACTGCACATGTGAGCGGGCCCGATGCGCGATCTGCCGCACGGTGGCCTCGGGTTTGTCGAGGGTGTCGGCGATTTCGGCGTGGCTGTAGCCGAACACCTCGCGCAGCAGGAAGACCGCGCGTTCCACTGGATTCAAGGTCTCCAGGACCACCAGCATCGCGGTGGAGACGGTATCGGCCAACTCGGTCTCCTCGGCGATATTCGGTGATGTCAGCAGGGGTTCGGGAAGCCAAGGGCCGACGTAGGTTTCGCGTTTGGCCTTGGCCGAGGTGAGCCGGTTCAACGCCAGGTTGGTGACCGTGCGCACCAGATAGGACTTGGGGTACTGGACTGTCGACTGATCGGTTTCATTCCACTTCAGCCAGGTGTCCTGGAGGATGTCCTCGGCATCGGTGACGGTGCCCAGCATCCGGTAGGCGGTGGAAAAGAGCAGCCGCCGGTGTTCGATGAATGGATCCTGCACGGGCGTGGCGTCGACCATCTGAACCATGCTCCTAGGGCAAGTCCGGATTTGGCAATCCAACCTTCCGGACGAACGCGGAAACCGCCCGCCTCGTTGGCGGACGGCTGATCCGGGGCCGGTTCATGCGGTCCGGCGCGTGGCCTTGCCGCCCTTGGACAGCTGGACCGAGACCGTCATCTTCTTGCTCAGTTCGAAGCTGGGCACCGGGCTGCTGCTCACGCCTTCCTTGTACAAGAGGGCCGCGCGTCCGGTCAGGTAGAACCGGCCAGGGGTGTCGTCGGCCTTGGTGAACTGGATGACTGCATCCTTGCGCCCCAAGCTGACGGGCTGGTGAAAGTAGCCGAACCGGAACGGCTCGACGGTCTTGCCCTTCAGTTGCCGCGCGATGGTGTCGGCGGTGTACGCGGCGGTCGGCAGACCGGACTGGCAGGTGCCGTGGATCTGCCCCCAGGCTTGGCGCACCGCGGCGGCGTCGCCGATGGCGTGGATGTTCGGGTGCGAAACCGACCGCAGGGTCGGATCGACCACGATCAGCCCGCGCGGGTCGGTTTCGATGCCGGACTGCGCGGCAAGTGGTGAAACGCGGACGCCGGTGGTCCAGAGGGTCAGGTCGGCCGAAACCAGTTCGCCGTCGGCGAGTTCGACCGCATCCGGCAGCACCTTGGTGACCGCCTGGCCGACCTTGCGGGCAACGCCGAGCCGATCGAGCGCCCTGTTCAGGTAGGCGCGGGCCTTATCGCCCATCATCGCGCCCGGTTCGGTGCTGCTGATCAGCGTGACGCGCAGGCCCGGGTGGCTCTCGGCGATTTCGGCCGCCGCCTCGATGCCGGTCAGACCGCCGCCGCAGACCGCGACAGTGCCGGCACCGGCGGCGACCACCGCGAGGTGTTCGGAGAAGCGGTGCGCAGTGCGCGGATCGTTCAGGGTCCAGGCGTGATCGGCGGCGCCGGGCACGATGCTGGTGTCAGTGCTGCTGCCGAGCGCGTAGATCAGTTCGTCGTAGTGCAGTGTGCCGGTGCCGTCGACATATACCCGCTGTGCCTCGGGATCGATGGAAGTCGCCCAGCCCTGGACGAATTCGACGCCGGAACCCGCCAGGATCTCCGGGATCCGGTTATCGTCCAACTCTTGACCGGCGGCGACCTGATGCATGCGCAGCCGCTCGGTGAAGCGAGCGGACGGGTTGACGATGGTTATCTGGACGTCGAGTTTGCGGGTCCGCCGGGCCAGCCGGATGGCGGCCAGCATGCCGGTGTAGCCCGCGCCGAGTACGACGATCCGATGCGTTGTCATGGTTTGCTCCCCTGGTCGGTGTCACCGGGGCAGGTTTGTTGGTTGGTGACGACCATCGGACAAAGCACCGCCGCCGGACGTGACAGCCGTGCGATGTGACGTGGGGCACACACCGGATCAGGGGTGAAATGGGGACGCTCCCGGATGTGGCCGGGGGCCGGTGATCCATACCGTCAGCGGCATGTCTTCGGTTTCCCGGCCGCGGTGGTTGCGGCGGTTGCTCTCGAGTGTCACGGCGGTCACGGCGGTGGTGCTGCTATCGGTTGGCGGCTGCGTCACTTGGGTGTACAGCAGTGCGTCCGTATCTACTGTCGACAGCGGCGAATTCAGCAATGAGCTCGCGATTCCGCCGCTGGCGCCGTCCCGGGTGCGAGCGGATGGCACGCGTGTCTTCGAACTCGAAATGCGCTCGGGGCACAGGGTATTCCGGGCAGGGCAGGCGACCGAGACGTGGGGGTTCAACGGGGACTATCTCGGACCGACGCTGCGGGCGCGGCGCGGCGAAAAGGTGGAAGTCGAAGTCCGGAACAATCTTTCGGAGCAGTCGACGGTGCACTGGCATGGAATGCATCTGCCCGCGGCGATGGACGGTGGGCCACATCAAATGGTGCAGGCCGGTGGCACCTGGACACCGCATTGGACCATGGACCAGCCCGCTGCCACGCTCTGGTACCACCCGCATCCGCATGCCGCGACCGAACAGCACGTCCGGCGTGGGCTTGCGGGGCTTTTCCTTCTCGATGACGAAGTGTCCGAAGGTCTTTCGCTACCGAAAAACTATGGGGTCGACGATCTGCCGGTCATCGTCCAGGACGTGAAATTCCGCGGCAATCAGCTCGATTCGTCGCACGGCATGTTCCGCGACGTCGGGTTCCTCGGCGACCGGACCATGGTGAACGGAACCCTGACGCCGTATCGGAATGTCGGCGATGAGCTCGTGCGATTGCGGTTGCTCAACGCTTCGACGGCACGGGTCTACACCTTCGGATTCGCCGACGATCGCCGCTTCTCGCTGGTCGGCACCGACGGCGGGCTGCTGGAACGTCCTGTCGCGCTCGATCGGGTGCGGCTGTCACCGGGCGAACGTGCCGAAATCGTGGTTCGCGTGCGGCCCGGCGAACGAACCGTGCTGCGCAGCACGAAACTCGATGCGGGACTGGACTTCTGGACGCAGCGATTCGCGGGCGGTGACGACAGCTTCGACATCCTCGAACTGCGTGCCGCATCGACATTGCGGCCATCGCCGGAATTGCCTGCGGCACTGGCACATCCGTCCACGCCGGATGGCTCCGATTCGGTGCGCGAGCGGAGCTTCGAACTGAATCTCAGTGGCATCAACGGCAGTCCGATGGCAATGGATCGGATCGATCTGACGGTCACCCGGGGCACCGCCGAAACCTGGGTGGTGCACAACAACGACGGCATGCCGCACAACTTCCACATCCACGATGTGCAGTTCCGGGTGCTCGAACTGAACGGCGCACCGCCGCCCGACGCACTGACCGGCCCCAAGGACACCATCTTCCTGCCGCCGAACGCCACCGCGAAGCTCACGATGCGGTTCGACGGACCCGCCGATCCGAACTCGCCGTACATGTATCACTGCCACCTGCTCTGGCATGAGGACCAGGGCATGATGGGCCAGTTTGTCGTGGTCGAACCGGGTCAGTCGGCCGGAACACCGGCACATCACCACTGACGGGTCTTGCCCAGAAGTCCCGAGCGCGCTAAATTCATCACACAGTGAATTCAACACTCGATGAATTGAGGCGTTCCATGACGGACCTGCACTCATCCCATGCCGTCGAGGTTCGCAACCTCACCGTGCGCCGCGGCGGCCGCGAAGTCCTACACAACATCTCGCTGACCATCCCGCGCGGTTCCATCACCGGACTGCTCGGTCCGTCGGGATGCGGCAAGACCACGCTCATGCGCAGCATCGTCGGGACCCAGATCGTGGCGTCCGGCGAGATCTCCGCGCTCGGGTTGCCCGCGGGCTCGGCGGAACTGCGGCATCGGATCGGTTACGTGACCCAGGCACCGAGCATCTACCGCGATATCAGCGTGCGTGAGAACGTCGCCTACTTCGCCGCGCTCTACGGGCGCGACCGCGACGAGATCGACGAGGCCATCGGCGCGGTCGGCCTGCTGGATCACGCCCACCAACGCGGCGACGAACTCTCCGGCGGCCAAGAGACCCGCGCGTCTCTGGCCTGCGCCTTGGTCGCGCAGCCGGAGGTGCTGATCCTGGACGAGCCGACGGTCGGCCTGGATCCGGTACTGCGCGTCGACCTGTGGAAGCAGTTCCACGAATTGGCCGCGAACGGAACGACGCTGCTGGTTTCCAGCCATGTGATGGACGAGGCCGAGCACTGCGACAAACTGCTGCTGATGCGCGAGGGCGACTTGCTCGCCGAGCTCAGCCCGGACGAACTGCGCACCGAAACCGGTGAGCAGAACCTCGAACAAGCCTTCCTCACTCTGATCACGATGGGACGTGCGGCATGACCACCACCCTCGTACCCCGCCGCCGGACGCCGACACTGCGTCCCTATGCCGCGACGACCGGACGCATCCTGCGTCAGCTGCGCAACGACCACCGCACTGTCGCAATGATTCTCGTGGTTCCGGCGGTCCTGATGGCGCTGCTCTACTTCATCTACAAGGACACCCCACCCAACCCGTTCAACCCCGTGCCGATATTCGATCGCGTCGGTATGAGCATGCTCGGCATCCTGCCGTTCATCGTGATGTTCCTGATCACCGCGATCGCCATGCAGCGCGAACGCACCTCCGGCACATTGGAGCGGCTGCTGACCACGCCGCTGTCGAAACTCGATCTGCTCGCCGGATACGGCACCGCCTTCTCGGTGGCAGCGGCGGCACAGGCGGCGGTGGCCTGTCTGGTCTCCTTCGGGCTGCTCGGCCTGAATTCGGCGGGCAGTCCGGTCTGGGTGGTGGTGATCGCCATGATCGACGCGGTCTGCGGCGTCGCGCTCGGGCTATTGGCAAGTGCCTTCGCGCGCACCGAATTCCAGGCCGTACAGTTCATGCCGGTGGTGGTCGCGCCGCAGATCTTCCTGTGCGGCTTACTTGTTCCGCGTGGACAGCTGCCGGGGTGGTTGGAGGCGATCAGCAATGTGATGCCGTTGAGCTATGCGGTCGATGCGCTGCAACAGGTTTCGACGCATTCGGACGTCACCGGTCAGATGCTGCGCGACCTGGCGGTCGTGGCCGGATTCGCGGTCGTCGCGCTGTGCCTGGGCGCAGCCACGCTACGACGGCGGACCTCGTGACGGCCGAGAACCCGATCGCACAGGACACGACGACCAACGGCGACCGGGGCACCCGCTCCGGTCGCCGTCCGGGTCGCTCCGACACCCGCGAGGAAATCCTCGCGGCAGCCCGCGCCCGCTTCGCCGAGATCGGTTTCGACAAGACCTCGATCCGTGCCGTCGCCGCCGACGCCGGAGTCGATCCCGCGCTGGTCCACCACTATTTCGGGACCAAACAGCAACTGTTCGCCGCGGTGGTCGAGTTACCGATCGATCCGGAGGCCACACTGCGCCGGATCGAGGCCGCGCCGCTGGATCGGCTCGGCGAAACCATTCTCGGCTCGGTACTCGCGGTGTGGGACTCCCCCGCCGGCCCCGGGATCGTCGCGGCGGTGCGCAGCATTCTCGCTGGCGGCGATATCGCGCTGGCCAGGACATTTGTCCTGGACGTCGTCCTGGAACGGGTACGGATGCGGATCGCGAGGCCCGAGGACGACGGCCGTGCCCGGGTCGCGCTGGTGGGAACGCAAATGATCGGCGTGCTGGTCGCGCGCAAGATCCTGGAGATAGAACCGCTGGCCTCGATGCCGGGTCCCGAACTGGTCGCAGCCGTCGCCCCCACACTCCAGCGCTATCTCACCGGCGAAATCGGTACTCCCGCACCGTAATCCGCGGTGGCGCACGCTATCGTGCGCCACCGAGCCGATGGCTGCTCAGGCGTCGGCGTGCTGACTGGTGAACGCCGCGTGCTCCGCGTCGGTGACATCGCGGGCCTCATCGATCAGCAGCACCGGAATGCCGTTCTCGATCGGGTAGGCGCGGCGCAGGCGCGGGTTGTAGAGCGCGGTGGCGCCCTTGTCGTCGCGGACCAACAGCAGCGGACCCTTGTCCTGCGGGCAGGCGAGCAGGCTCAACAGGGTGGCGTCCAAGGCGGTTTCCTCCGGCATGATCGATAACTTACCCGGCGCCTAGGACGGTTCCGCACCCGAACCGGTCGATGGTGGCTCGGGCACGGGCGCCCGGTGGAACGAGATGTAGCGATGCCCGAAGAAGCTGGCGATGGCGACCAGACCCATCACCACCACCGCGGCCGGCCTGCTCGGCAGATGCAGCACCGAGACGGCCAGCGACAGCAGTGCGATGTTCATCAGCAGCCCACCGGAATTGACCGCCACGAAGCGGACGAAGTCGCGCAGCATATGTCCGCGCACTCGGAAGACCAGCGTGCGATGCAGTACGAAAGCGATGACAATGCTGACGGCATAGGCGGCGACCACTGCGACCCCGGGCGGCACATTACTGCCGAGCACCGATAGCCACAGCACGGTCAGCCCCATACCTAGCGCGGTATTGAACGCACCGACCATCGCGAAGGCGATCTCCTGCCGACGCACCAGCCGCAGCAGCAGACCCCGATCCTCGGCGCCGGTCGCACCCGCGTGATCCGCCGTGAATTCGGCCTGCTGGTCAGCTGTCAACGAGATACTCCCGCCAGATCGGGTTCCGAGACCATCACGGTCACCGGCGGTTCGGTCAGCGTCGCATTCTCGTCACGCTCGCGACCGCGCACGAACATCCATTGCAATGCGCCGATTCCGAACAGCCCGAGCAGTATCGCGACCCCGCCGATCTTCCACCCCGGCGGCCGCCAGGTCAGCTCCAGGTCACCGTTCTTGGTGCCGGCCGGAATATCCACGGCGACAAAGGTTTTCGCGACCACGTCGAAGGGGATCGCACGGCCGTTCAGCTTCACCTGATAGCCCGGCCAGCCCAGCCGTGCGAAGACCACGCGGCCACCACTATCCGAACTCACGCGAACCCGGCTGGTCAGCTCCGATTCCGACAACGACGTCGCGGTGCCACCGGACACCGCCGACACCCGGCCGTTCTGCGTGGACAGCAGCCCATCCACTCGCTCGAGCACCGCGATGTACTGGTCGTGGCCCGGGTAATCGACCCACTGCCAGCCAGATGGTGCGGGTTGATTGCGCGCGTCCGGGTACAGCGCCTTCTGCAGCACCACCCGATCCACCTTCATCAGGTCGACGATCGTCCTACCGGTAGTGGGCTCCGTCGCGAAGGCCCGCCGGAAGGCGTCGGGGCAGACGCTGGTGTCCCAGCGCATGCACAGCATTTCACCGAACCAGAAGTGCCCGTTGGGCGTATAGCCGCTGACGTAGGTCTTCTCCAGATCCTTGGCGTAGTTACCGAAGACAAGAGATCCGTACGCGCCCCGCAGCGAACGATCCTCCGGCCGGATCAAGCCGCGATCGGCCAATTGCAGGGTGGTGCCCCGAAATTCGGGAAAGGCGGCCTTCATCTGCGACCGCTGCTCGGGCAGGTTCCAGCTCATGGGCGTCGGCTGTGCCGCATGCACCTGCAAAAAGGCGATCGGGAACACCGAAACGATAGTCAACGCGCAGGCCGCGGCCATGCTTTTCTTCATCCCGAGCCACACGACGGCCGCGCCGAGCACGGCGATTCCGACCGCCGCCACCACATGCCAGACGACCTCGCGCGGCGCCGCCGAGAACGACCGCACCCACAGCAGCCCGATCAGCACGCCCGCTGCGATACCGCGGCCACGCCAATTCTCGAAGGTGGCGAAGCGGCCGAGCAGCACGCACACCAGCACCAACAGTCCGAGGGCCAGCATCGGCAACACCCGCGCGGGCCAGCGCAGCGGGCCGATGGTGCCCGGCCCCGCCGTCCACATCAGCGCCGTCAGCGCGACGAGCGCGATCGCACTGAACTCCCGCCAGGACGCGCGCGCCTTGCGCCAGTCGATGAAGGCCAGCGCCGGAATCAGGAACCAGGCGATATAGACCACCGGCATCGGCTGCACATAACCCCACCAGGAGTTGTACGCGGGCAACGAGCTGGGCAGGCTGGCATTGAGCGATTCCGACCACGGCACGGTCAGGAACTGGTCGTTATTGATCTGAGCCGTGCCGCGCCAGGTCACCTTCGCCGACAGCATGCTCGGCAGATAGGTGGCCAGCCCTGCCACCGCCGCACAGCCCGCGACCGCGAGCAGTCGCAGCGACGGCTGCCACTTACGTTGGTAGACAACCTCCCCCACGGCCACCGCGCCGATCATCAGCCCGGCCTCGACCGCCGGGAAAATGTATTGCACCGAGATGGCCAGGTACAGGAAAACGAAGGTGGGGATCGGCCCGCCGCGTCCCCGTGCGTAGCGCACGCCGGATGCCCACGCGTGCACCAGCCACGCGGTACCGGTGAAGGCGGTGTACCAACTGGCCTCGTCGAAGAACAGCAGCCAACCGGTGAACGGAATCGACACGCCCGCGACAGCGGCCCACGGCAGCCGCGCCCCGTACTCCAGGCAGATGCGGTACACACCGGTCCCGAGGACGACCGCGAAGATCAGCTTGATCACGGTGGTGTAGAGCGCGATGTTGTCGACCGAGGGCGCGATCAGATCGATCAGCAGTTGCGGCGGATTCAGCAGGCCCGCCTCCTCGATGGCGTAGTTGCCCGCCATCCAGTGCTCGGGGACCAGCATCGGGAACCATCCGTCGCGCAGGGACCGGCCGAGCATCACCCACAGCGGGCCGTACTGCGACTCACTGTCATCGGTGTAGAAATGCCTGGCATTGGCCAGCAGGACGGCACCATATCCGGCGATCACACCGAGAGCGGTTATGAATCCCCATTTGTACACGTCCCGCCGGGCGGGGGCGCTGCTTTCCACCACGAGTTCCAGACCCTACAGGGCGCGCTCATCGAGGGACACCTCCGATCGGGCCTGCGCGGATCGACCGCTACGAGACCACGTCCGCCAGTTGACGATCCGGCTCGTCGGGGCTCGGATCCGCCGCCCGCGGCTCCGGATCCCGACGCCGCGATCGCACCCACAGCCACTGCAGCACCCCGATGGCGGCGATGCCGAGCGTTGTGGTGCCGATCCCGATCTTCCAGCCCGGCGGCCGCCAGGTCAGCACCAGTTCGGCGTTCTGCGTGCCGGCGGGTATGTCGACGGCGACAAAGGACTTCGCCACGGTGGTGATCGGGATCTGCTTACCGTTCAGGGTCACCCGGTAACCCGGCCAGCCGAGGCGCGCGAATACCACCTTGCCGCCGCCGGTCGAGGACACCCGCACCCGGCTGGTGGTATCGGTCTCCGAAATCGATGCAGCTGACACATTTTTCGCATCCGCGACGCGGCCGTTCACCGTCGAGATCGGACCGTCCACGCGTTCCAGCACCGAGATGTAGCGCTCGTGGCCGGGATAGTCGACCCACTTCCAGCCCTCCGGTGCCGGCTGATTGCGCGCATCGGGGAACAGGGCGCGCTGCAACACCACCCGGTCCAGCTTCATCAGATCGACAAGGGGACGGCCGGTGGTCGGCTCCGGGGCGAACATCCGCCGATACGCGTCCGGGCAGACGCTGCTGTCCCAGCGCATGCACAGCAGCTCGCCGAAATAGAAGTGACCGGTCGGGGTGTAGCCATTGACATAGGTCAACTCGAGCGATTTGGCGTAGTTGCCGAAGACCAGGGATCCGTAGGCGCCGTCGAGGCTCATATCGTCGCGCTGCAGCAGCCCGCGCTCGCCGAGTTGGATCGTGGTACCAGGAAAGTCCGGGAATACGGCCTGCGCCTCGGACCTGTTGGTCGGCAGATGCCATGTCATCGGCGTCGGCTGCGCGGCATTGACCTGATAGAACGCGATCGGGAACATCGCGACGATGGTCAGCACACCCGCGGTGGCCAGACTCCGGTTACGTCCCAGCCAGACCACCCCGGCGACGAGCGCGCCGATCGCGGCGGCCGCCAGCACGTGCCGGACCACATTGTGCGGATCCGCGGAAAACGACCGCACCCACAGCAGACCGATCAGCAGAGCGGCTGCGACGCCGCGACTCTTCAGATCACGGAGGGTGGCGTAGCGCCCGAGTAGCACACAGACCAGCACGAGCAGGCCGAGCGCGAGCATCGGCAGCACCCGCACCGGCCAGCGCAGCGGACCGATCGAACCCGGTCCGGCACTCCACATCAGCATGATGATCGCGAACAGTGCGACCCCACTGAGCTCGCGCCAGGATTCGCGGGCGCGCCGCCAGTCGATGAAGGCCAGCGCCGGAATAAGGAACCAGGCGATATAGGTGACCGGCATAGGCTGGATGTAGCCCCACCAGGAGGTGAATGCGGGCAATGTGCTCGGCAGACTGGCATTCAGCGATTCCGACCATGGCACCGTCAAGAACTGGTCATTGTTGATCTCCATGGTGCCGCGCCAGGTCACCTTCGCCGACAGCATGCTCGGCAGAAAGGTCAGCAATCCGGCCAGACCGGCACCCGTCGCGGCGACGGTCAACCGCGCCACCGGCTGCCATTTGCGCTGGTAGACGAGCTCGCCCACCGCGACGGCGAGCAGCATCAGCGCCGCCTCGACAGCCGGGAAGATGTACTGCGTGGAGATCGCCAGGTAGAGGTAGACGAAGACGGGAATCGGCCCGCCGAGACCACGGGTGTAGCGCACCGACGACGCCCAGGCATGGACCAGCCATGCGGTGCCGGTGAGCGCGGTCATCCAACTGGCCTCGTCGAAGAACAGGAAGAAACCCGACAGCGGGAACGCGACACCCGCGACCGCGGACCACACCGGCCGCGCGCCGTACACCAGGCAGATCCGGTAGACACCGAGCGCAGCGATGATCGCGAAGATCAGTTTGACGACGGTCGCGTACACCGCCATGTTGTCGACCGACGGCGCGATCAGATCGATCAGCAGCTGCGGCGGGTTGAACAGGCCGGCATCATCCATCGTGTTGTTGCCCGACATCCAGCGCTCGGGCACCAGCACCGGGAAGGTGCCGTCACGGAGCGCGCGTCCCAATCCCACCCAGAGTCCGGTGTACTGGGATTCGGTGTCGTCGGTGTAGAAGTGCCGCGCGTTGGCCAGCAGTACCGCCAGGTATCCCGCGATGACACCGAGCGTGCAGACGGCACCCCATCGGTACACCTCCCGACGCGAATCGGGCTCGCTGTCGCGGGCGTCGGGTCCTGCGTTTTTCGCCTCCGTCACTGCACCAACCGTCACGAGTTCCAAACCCTACAGCGCACAGTCGAGCTTGGCATCGAAGCGCCGACACCACCATGATGGTGCGATGAGCTGCTCCGGAATGCCGTATGCGTACCGTGTTAAAGTTCACGGCGGCTCGGGCTCTGCTGTCCAGCGGAGATTACCGGCACGCACCGTCATCGAAAGTCGATCCAGCTGATGCCGATTCCCACCGCCCACCCCAACGGCTCGCCCGCGGGTGCGACCAACGGACGCCCCGCTCGGCCGGGCGCCGACCAGCCGCACGCGGTGTCGGTCGTGGTGCCGATCTATCGGGGCGAAGAAACCATCGGTGGACTTGTCGAAGAACTGCACCGGCTGACCGACCCCACCGACACACCCGGCGGCGTCGCCTTCACGGTCGGCGAAATCATCCTGGTGCACGACCACGGTCCCGACCGCTCCGATGTGGTGCTGCAGGAACTGGAGCAGACCTATCCAGAGGTCCGGATCGTCTGGCTCAGCCGCAACTTCGGGCAGGACGCCGCGACCATCGCCGGAATGTCGGCCGCCCAGGGCGACTGGATCGTCACCATGGACGAGGACGGCCAGCACGATCCCGCCTTCATCGGCGCATTCCTGGACGCGGCCCTGACCGAGCGCGCCGATCTGGTCTATTCGAAGCCGACCAACACCCGTCCGCACGGATTCCTGCGCAACATCACCTCGCGCGGTGCGAAGGTGGTGCTCGCGACGATCTTCGCCTTCCCGGACTCCACCCGATTCGAAAGCTACCGGCTCATCCGCGGCGATATCGGCCGCCAGCTCGCCGAGGTCGCCTCCAACGGCGCCTATCTCGACGTCGCGCTGACCTGGGTGGTCGGCACCGTCGCACAGGTGCCGGTGACCTTGCGCGCCGAGGGCCGCGAGGAATCCGGCTACAACTACCGCCGTCTGTTCTCGCTGTTCTGGAAGATGGTGCTGTGCAGCGGAACCCGGGGCCTGCGGCTGGTCAGCCTGCTCGGGGTCACCCTCGCGCTGGCCGGTGGCGTGATGGCCGCGTTCGTCGTATACGAGGCGCTCACCGCCGACAATTGGGCGCCCGAGGGCTGGGCCTCGATGATCGTCGTGCTGCTGCTATGTTCGGGAACGATCTTGTTCTCGCTGGGACTCATCGCCGAATACCTCGGTGTGGCTTTGCATATCCTCGTCGGCAAGCCGCTGTATCTGACCGTCGGGTCGCCGACGCCGCGCCCGGCGGATAACCGAGAAATGACCACGACCACCGCCAGCAGGGGGAGCGACCGGGTTGAGCACTGACCGCGTCATCTTCAGCCGCCCGTTCCGGGCCCGCCGCGAACTGGCCAATCTGGAGGCCGTTCTCGCCTCCGACCACAGTCACGGCGACGGGCGCTTCACCGCCTCGGCCACCGCGAAGCTGAAGACCATCACCGAGGCGCCGCATGCGCTGCTGACCACCTCGTGCACCTCCGCACTGGAGATGGCGGGTCTGCTGCTCGAGCTCGGCCCCGACGATGAGGTGATCGTGCCGAGTTTCGCGTTCACCTCGACCGCGACGGCCATGGCACTGCGCGGCGCCACCTGTGTCTTCGCCGATATCGACCCGGAAACGGGCAATTTGGATCCTGAGTCGGTCGCCGCGGTGATCACCGAGCGAACCAAGGCCGTTGTGGTTATCCACTACGGCGGGGTGGCCGCCGATATGGCCGGTCTGCTCGCACTCGCCGACGCCCACGGCATCGCCATCGTGGAGGACAATGCGCACGGCCTCGGCGGCCGGTGGCGCGATCGCCCCCTGGGCACCCTGGGCACCCTCGGCACGCTCAGCTTCCACGACACCAAGAACGTGCACTGTGGCGAGGGCGGTGCGCTGCTGCTCACCGACGAGATCCTGATGTCGCGCGCCGAGATCATCCGCGAGAAGGGCACCGACCGAGCCCGTTTCCTGCGCGGCGCGGTGGACAAGTACTCCTGGCAGGATATCGGCTCCAGCTATCTGCCCAGCGAGCTCAACGCGGCGGTGCTGGACGCGCAACTCGACGAATTCGAGACGATTCAGACCGGACGGCACCGGGTTTGGGACGCATACGCCGCCGCACTGCCGGACTGGGCCCGCCGCAATGATGTCCGGCTCATGGCGGTGCCCGAGGACCGCACACATACCGCGCATCTGTACTACCTGCGCACACCTACCGAGCGGCAGCGCGACGATCTGATCGCACATCTGGCCGCACGCGGCATCTCGGCGCCGTTCCACTATGTTCCGCTGGATTCCAGCCCGGCCGGACTCAAACTCGGCCGCACCCCGAAGGCCTGCGTGCGCAGCGCCGAATTCTCGGGAACCGTTGTGCGCCTGCCACTTTGGCCCGACCTCACCGACGATCAGATCGCCAGGGTCATCGACGCCGTCACCGCGTTCACCGTCTAGGCGAGAGCCGGGCCCGCCTCACGCGGTGAGCACGAACAGCTTCTCCCTGCCACCGGCGATCAGCGACCGCTGCATCACGCGCGGCTCGTAACCGCGGAAGAACGCGTCCAGAGTCGCCTCGCTGAAGCGTCGCGCCTGTGCGCCGTCGCCCGCATCGGTGAACCGCCGGCCGATCGCGGCGAGCACCCGATTGTGGCTGGTGGCCAGGTTGCGAATCGGCTCCGCGATGATCACCTGCTTTCCCGCCGCGGCCAGCATCCGATCGATGACCGGAGCAGGCTCGGGCAGAAAGTGATACAGGCTCGACTGCATGATGACGTAGTCGGCCTCGGGCAGCGGGGTATCGGAGCGCAAGTTCCACACCATGCCGCGTCCACCCGCCCGGGCCAGCCTGGCGATGAATCGGCCGTTGAGGTCGAGTCCGGTGTATTCGATGGCCCGGTCGCGCAGGTAGCGGGTGTACAGCGTCGCGGGTCCACAGCACAGGTCGACCACGCTGACACCATCGGGCACGAGTTCGGCGATCGCGCGATACCGAGCGGGGTAGTGCCGCCCATACAGCCCACGCATCAACAGCTCGTAGATGGTTCCGTTGCGGTAGATAAGGCTCGGTCTCACAGCACCCCTGAACAGTTGTCGACATGGCAACTACGCCACCCGGATGCGCCGGGCAGCCCGCACGAGGCACCGCCCTCTTGGTAATGAATCAACCGACTCGCCAACACGATCCGGCGCGGCAAGCGTACCCGCCTACGGCTGCCCCTGCTGACGGGCGGCCTCCTCGCGGATCTCGCGGAGTCTGGTCGCCGCATCCTTCGTGGGACGGGCCGGGAGCGCGGGTGGTGGGGTGGCGGGCAGCTGTGGCACCTCGGTCTCGGTAGCTTTGCCGCGACTGCCGACGTAGAGCCGGAACACGCCGTAACCGGCCAACAGCAGGATCGCCAGTGGCACCAGGGACAGCACCAGACTCTTCACGAACCCGATCACCATCAGCGCGCCCAACAGCGCCAATATGCCGACGCCCAGTTTGACCTTCCACGACATCTCGAAACCTCCGTTGTCGCCGCGGACCTGGCATCCACGCTACCCCGCCGTTCCGACCGAAACCGGAACGACGGGGCGCGGGCTTATTCGCCGAAGACGGTTCCGGCTTCGTCCTCGGTCCGGATTTCGTAGGCCTCGGATTCCCGGTTGTACCACCAGGTATCGGGTCCCGGCTTCGGACGACCCGCGGCCTGCACGGCCCGCGTCGACGGGCGGTAGGAGGAGCTGCGCGGAATCGCGTCGACGACATAGACGATGTCGGGCCGCTGGTCCGGATCGAGTGCGCGCACCGCCTCGGTCACATCCTTGGGTTCGAGCCGGAAGCCCTTGCGGACGCTGACCGCCGCCACCGCGAGCGCATGGTCGCCGACGGGCAGTGCGTAGGCGACCTCCATATCGACGGCGGTGATGTCGTTGAGCATGTCGACGATGGGCTGGGTGAAAACCGGGCCGCGCTCGGTGTGGATCACCGTATCCGTGCGATCGACCAGCCAGTAGTCGCCGTCGCTGTCGCGGCGGAAGAGATTTTCGGTCGGCATCCACGCATCGCCCGCCGTGAAGACCCCGCGGAGGCCGCCGTCGGAGAGGTCGATGCCCTCGGTCGCCTTGCCGATCAACAGCCCGACCTCGTTATCCGCGCAACGGCGCGCGAAGCCGGACCTGTCGGTCCGGATCTGCTCGGTGACCGGGTCATAGGCAACCAGCTCCACCTTCGCGGTGCCTGGCACGGGGCGGCCCTTGCAGCCCGCTTTCACACCGGCCACATTGGCCAGCACCACATCGCCCTCTATGGAGGCGTAGAACTCCAGCACCCGAGCCGGCGCGAACTGTTCGGTGGTGCGTCGCCACAGGCCCGCGGGCATGCCCGAGCCGATGAACAGACGGATCGGATGCCAAGCGGGGGTGGCAGTCGGCGGAGCCGACGGGGTGGGTAGATACTGTCCGGCCGGGAAGACTTCGGCATCGAGTATGTCGCGCAGCATCGTCCAGGTGTAGGTGACCACGGTTACGCCGTAGCGGTGCACCTCTTCACCGAACCGGATCGGATCCAGCGACCTGGCCAGTGCGATCCGGCTGCCGCCCGCGATCGCGCCGCCGAGGCTCACCAGCAGACCGGACGAATGATGCAGTGGCGCAAGACAGTAGACGGTGTCCTTGCGATCCAGATCGGCCGAGGTCGCGGTGCCGAAGGCGGACAGCGCCCAGCGGTGGTTGGTGATGTACTTGGTCTCCAGGCGGTCGCCGGTACCGGTGACGAGCACGAAGGCCAATTCCCGCGCCAGACCCGGATCCGGGCGGTACCAGGCGGGCAGCTCGACCTGCGTGGGATCGATCTGTTCCAGGTCGATCACGTCATCGCTCAATGGAATATCGAGAGTGCGCGTGCTACCGCCGCCGAGCACCAGGACCCGGGTGCCGGTTGCCGCCGCCGCGCGCAAATTCTCCGGATCCGAGACCAGGGCCTTGATGCCGGTGAGTTCGATGGCGCGATCCAACTCGCTACCGGGAGCGAGTAATACGGACACCGCACCGATACGGGAGAGCGCGGCGACGGTGGCCAGCGCGCTCGGCCGGGTCTCCATCACCACACCGACGCGCATGGCCGGGCGGACGCCGACGGAGACGAGCCCGCGCACGACATTATCGATGCGCGCGTTCACGGCGGCATTGGTGTGCACGCGATCGTCGAAGAGGAACAGATCGCGCAGCGGCGCGCGGCGCGCCTGCTCTGCGACCAAACGGCCCAACGAGATGCGGGTATGTGGCTGGATCATGCCGAGCCGAACCAGCCGCGGCAGTGCGCGCGCGGCCTCACCGGCGAGTTCGATCGAACCGCGCACGGTATTGCCGGCAATGTCCTCCAGCGCCTTGCCGACGCCCGCGCCCGCTTCGGCCAGGGTGGCCGCGGTGTGCACGACCCTGGTGGCCGCCGAATTCGGCCGGCTGGTCGCCACATGGTCGGTCATCGGTGCGATCTCCGGCGGCAGCGGCTGATCGCTGTCCATCCAATCGATCCACTGACGTACCAGTGGCCAGGTATGCCTGGTCGCCATGCTGCCTGCGACGAGGCCGAAATGTCCCGCCACCAAACTGGCTTCGTATACCTCGGCATTGGGTGCGGCGCGGACGATGCCGCGCACCGCGGCCGGCTGGCCGATATCGTCGACCTCGCCGACGAAGGCCAGGATCGGGCACTTCAGCTCGGCCAGCGAAACCGGCTGGTCCCGGATCACGAAGCCACCGAGCATCAATCGGTTGTGCACGACGAATTGTTTGAGCAGATCCGCCGCCGCCGGACCGGCGTAGCCGACCCAACCGTCGTTATTGAGGAACCGACGCTGACGTTCCTTGGGCAGCAATGCCTCTCGGTCGTGCAGCTGGCGCAGGAAGTCGATGCGCGATTTGGCGGTCTTCATCGGATCGAGCATCTGGAAGCCGAGCCGGACCATGGAATCGGTGATGGGCAGGCGGGTCACCACATGGTCGGCCAGGAACTCCGCGACATCGGAGACCATGCCGTAGGGCAGTCCGAACGGCATGCCCGCGACCACATCCACCGGGCTGCCGAAGGTCACGATGCTCTCCACGCCCTTGCCGAAGCGGTAGGCGGTGGTCTGATAGGCGAACATGCCGCCCTGCGAGTACCCCATCAGGTGCACATTGGCGCCGGTCGCGTCGCAGACGGTATCGATGGCGCTGTTGACCGCGAGGACGTGATCGGCCAGATCCCGTTCCCAGCCACCCTCCTCACTGGCGGGCGAACCGAAATCGACCACCCAGCAGTCGATTCCGCCACGGTGCAGAATGCCGACCGCGCCGTCGTCGGCGTTCACATCCCAGATATCGGCATTGACCATCAGCGGCGGTACCAGGACCGCGACCGGGCGACCCGGCGTCGCATCGTCGGGGAAGTAATGGCGCAGCCGATACATTCTGCGCCGTTCGACGACCTCGAACGGCGAGGACTCGACATCGTGGGTCAACCCGCCGAAGCGGATGACCTCGAGGCCGTTCTGGGCCGTTGCCATCAACCGCTGCACCGACCCGACCACACTTTCCACATTCAACTTCACGATCGCTCCTGGCCCTACCCTGCAAGTGACCCGCATCACACGCCCCGATGTGCTCAGACGAGCTTCCCACACCGTGTATCCATTATGGGTCGGCTGTGACGGGATCCATGCCAGGTCGGGCCGATGATGCGGGATGTTCGCGGCGGCGGTGCGCAAAAGATACCGACCGTACAGCCTTGCTCGGTGCGGCCGATTCGCGCCGGGCCGTTATCGGCAGTTATCCGCATCGAGGTCATGTCGTAACCATCCGAAAAACATACCAGCATTCTCGTGGCTTCATTCTCGAGATTCGTGTGCGCACAGCATCTTTCGCCGTTTAGGATCGAAGCCGTTCGGAACGCAATGTCGCGTAAGCCAATTCGCACGGGAGAGTCGGTCACCGTCTGCATGCCTCGGGTCGGCCACTTCTCTCTGCAACCATGCCGCCATACCCCAGCAGGCCTGCCGCCTGTCGAATTGTTGTGCACCACCGCCGAATTCGAAAAGCCGTCGAACCACCAGTACAGCACAATCGACCGTCTCGGTGACCATCTCAGGTGAGGACCACGCATGACCATCGAAATGCCAGTCCAAACAGAAACCAACGGGCGCAAGAGCCTCAGCACCGGCGCCGCCCACCAGCTCGCGCACACCACCAAGTCCGAGCCGCAGATGCAGGGCATCACATCGCGCTGGCTCACCCGCGCACTGCCGTGGACGCAGGTCAACGGTGGTATTTATCGTGTGAACCGACGGCTGACCCACACCGTCGGCAACGGCGAGGTCGAGTTCGTCATCGACGGCTCGCAAGCCAGAGTGATTCCGATGGAACTCACCGAACTTCCGCAATTGCGGGACTTCGATGACGAAGAGGTGCTGCGCGCGCTCGCCCAGCGTTTCGAGCAGCGCGACCTCGAACCCGGTACGGTGGTCGCCGAATTCGGCAATCCGATGAATCAGGTCATGCTGATCGTGCACGGCAAACTCAGCAAGATCGGCACCGGGGAATTCGGCGAGCAAACCAAGCTCGGCATGCTGGGCGGCGGTGATTTCTTCGGCGATGAAACCCTCATCGACGGGTCCGGTATTTGGCCGGTGACGGTCAAAACCGTCACCCCGACCACCATGCTGGTGCTGTCCCGGCAAACGCTCGAAGAAATGCTGGAGTACACCCCGGCGCTCCGCGAGCAATTGTCCCGTGTCGCCGACGCGCCGGCACGCCCGCAAAACACCAAGGGCGAGGCGAATATCGAGATCTCCTCGGGCCACTTCGGTGAGCCGTTGCTGACCGGCACCTTCGTCGACCTCGACGACGCCCCCCGCGAATACGAGCTCAGCCTGGCCCAGAGCGTGCTGCGGGTGCACACCCGCGTCGCCGACCTGTTCAACGATCCGATGAACCAGGTCGAACAGCAGCTCCGGCTCACCATCGAGGCGCTCTACGAGCGGCGCGAGAGCGATCTGGTCAACAATCCCGATTTCGGGTTGCTGCACAATTGCGACCTGAAACAGCGCATCTACAGTGAGTCCGGTGCACCGACGCCGGACGATATGGATGAGCTGTTGAGCATGCGGCGCAGCACGAAACTCTTTCTGGCACATCCGAAAGCGATCGCCGCTTTCGGTCGTGAATGTAGTAAGCGCGGCCTGTATCCGGATCCGGTCGAGGTGGACGGACACCGCGTGTTCGCCTGGCGCGGTGTCCCGATCTACCCGTGCAGCAAGATCCCGGTCAGCGATACCCAGACCACCTCGATTCTCGCCATGCGTACCGGCGAGAAGGATCAGGGCGTCATCGGCCTGCACCAGACCGGCATCCCGGACGAATACGAGCCGAGCCTGAACGTCCGTTTCAAGGGCATCGACGACCAGTCGATCATCTCCTACCTGGTCAGCTGCTACTACTCGGCGGCCGTGCTGGTGCCGGACGCACTGGGCGTGCTCGACAACGTCCTGGTCGCCCGGCAGGCGGATTGACCGGGGTGATGACCGATGTCGGTGCTCTCCCGCGCCTCGGCACCACCAGCCACCCACGAGGTGGCCGCCGCTGTCGCGGCACTGCTGTCCAACCTCGATACCACCGCTCCACCAACACTCCCGCTGGAGGTTCCGGAACCGGCAACCTCGGCTCCACCTGAAAACACCGATATACCGGAAAGTACGGAATTACCCGAATGCACAGCAATACCCGAATCATCCGAAGCCCAGGTGGTGGAAGCTGATTCGTCAGAACTGGACCGACCTACCCAACCTGAGACGATTGCCCCGCGCAGCCTGCTCGGACCCAGCGGCCTGGGTGCGGCTGCACTCCTACTTCCGACGTCCACCACCACCCAAGCGGGATTACCTACTACTGAGGTACCCGACCCCGCACGCACACCTACTATCCGGGCGGCTGGTCTCCAGCCGCCACCGGTGGCGTTCGACGCCATTTCGATCGCTGTCGGCGTGGCGCAGGGGGCCGCGCCGGCAGGATCGGGCCCAGCCGAACCGAAGACCAACCGGAGTCGAATTCCATTCGGCCCCACTGGATTAGGTACCGCGTCCGCCTACCTGCAAGGCACCGCGGCACCGATTCCACCGCTGTACTGTCCACCGCCGTTGCGTGATGACCCGGCGTTGGCCCAACTGGTCAACGACGGGCTCATCGACTGGGCGCGGGATATCGGTCTCTACGCCGGGCGCCTGGACGAACTGCGCGATGCCGACTTCGGCCGGTTGATCATGCTCGCCCATCCGGACAGCAATGATGCGGACCGGCTGCTCGCGGCCGCGAAATGCGCGGTCTCGGAATGGTCGGTCGACGATTACTACTGCGAGGAAGGAGCCGATGAGACCGCACCCGACGGCACGCCGTCCAGTGCCGAGGCCGAACTCGGCCCCCGACTCGAGCTGGCCGCCGCCGCAATGGACCCCGTCCATCTTCCGGCTCGCTACCAGCCACAGCTGGAGCGGGCGCTACAGGCCGATCCGATCCTGCGCGCGTTCCGGACGTCCTTCGAGCATATGTCCCGGTATGCGACCCCGGTACAGCTGGCTCGATTGCGTACCGAGATCGCCGGATGGTTCATCGCGCTCGGTGCGGAGGCAGGCTGGCGGTCCGCACACCGGATGCCACCGGTGTGGGAGTACCTCACCAATCGGCAGCCGCACAGTTTCCTGCCATGTATGGCGCCGATCGATGTGGTCGGCGGCTATGAGCTCCAGGCCGCCGAGTACACCGATCCGCGGGTGCGCAAGGTCGTCACCACGGCCGCACTCGCCAGTCAGATGGTGAACGATCTGTATTCGATGGCGCGCGAAGACCGTTCGGACGGTAGGGAATTCAACCTGCCGACGGTCTTGGCCGCAGAGGAGCGCTGCTCCCGGCGCGAGGCGGTGCTGCGCACCGCCGTCGTGCACGACGAACTGGTGCACCGGTTCGAACAGGAGGCCGGTCCACTGGCCGCCGCCGGATCGGCCGAACTGCGCCGGTTCCTCGGCGGACTCTGGGCGTGGATGGGCGGCAACCGCGCCTGGCACGCCACGAGCAAGCGCTACAACGAGTCGAATTAGCCAGTACCGCAACGTAATCCGTAGTACCGCAACACGAGAGGATGATCAGGCATGACCATGCTCAATCCCGACACGGGGTCCGTCCTGCGCACCAGCTACCAGAAAGCCGTTGCCGAGTACTGGAACAACAACCCGAATGACGACCGGGTCAATACCAAACTCGGCGAGGTCGACGGGCTGTTCCACCACCACTACGGCATCGGCGAACCCGATCAGGCGGCGCTGGCCGGGCCGGCGGATTCTCGCGAGGAACGGCTCGTCAAGGAACTGCACCGCCTGGAGACCGCGCAGGCGTCGCTGCTGCTGGACCACCTCGGTGATATCCGGCCCGGCGATCGGCTTATGGACGGCGGCTCCGGCCGCGGCGGTACAAGTTTCATGGCCAATCAGCGCTTCGGCTGTCAGGTCGACGGCGTCACCATTTCCGAATACCAGGTCGGCTTCGCCAACGATCAGGCCGCCCATCGCGGTGTCGCGGACAAGGTGCGCTTCCATTTCCGGAATATGCTCGATACCGGTTTCGACACCGGATCCAGGCGCGGCATCTGGACCAACGAAACCACCATGTATGTGGATCTCGGCGAGCTGTTCGAAGAGTTCGCCCGGCTGCTCGAACCCGGCGGTCGCTACGTCTGCATCACCGGCTGCTCCAATGATGTCAACGGCGGGCGTTCGGCCTCGGTCAGCTGGATCGACGCCCATTACGGCTGCATGATCCATCCGCGCAGCGAGTATTTCCGGGCCTTGGCCGACAACAATCTGGTGCCGGTCAACGTCATCGATCTGACCGCCGCGACGATCCCGTACTGGGAGCTGCGCACCGAATCCGAGCTGGCGACCGGCGTGGAGAAGCCGTTCCTGACCGCCTACAAGGAGGGCAGCTTCCAATACCTGCTGATCGCCGCCGATAAGGTGGGGCGATGAGCGAGCGGAGCGAGCCATCCATAGGCGCAGCACCATCGGTCACGGCGGAGCCGAGCGCTAGCGAGGCGCAGGCATGAGCGAGCGGAGCGAGCGAATCATGGGCGCAGCACCATCGGTCACAGCGGAGCCGAGCGCTAGCGAGGCGCAGCTGTGACCGAAACGCTGGCGAAGCCGATTACCGACCGCGAGGCCCTGCCCGTCGAGCTGGTCGACGCGGCCGGGCGCGCGGTCGGTGCGTGCCCGGTAGCGCAGGCGCATACCGCGCCCGGGCTGCTGCACCGCGCGTTCTCGGTGCTGCTGTACGACGATGCTGGTCGGGTGCTTTTGCAGCAGCGTGCCGCGGTGAAGACGCGGTTTCCGCTGCTCTGGGCCAATACGGCCTGCGGTCATCCCGCGCCGGATGAGCCGGTGGTGGCGGCCGCCGCGGTCCGGTTGGCCGAGGAGCTGGGGTTGGCCACCGCGCTGACCGAGGTCGGAATCTTCCGGTATCACGCGCAGGATTCCGCGACCGGTCGGGTGGAGCACGAATGGGATCATGTGCTCATCGGACGGCTCGATGCCGAGTTCCTGCGGACCGCGGCGCCGCGGCCGGATCCGGCGGAGGTCGCCGACTACGCGTGGATCCAACCGGAGGCGCTGCGGGATGCGATCGCCGACGATCCGGGGAGCTATACGCCGTGGTTGCTCGGTGTGCTCGATATCGCGGAAGAAGCGGTTCGGGCCATCTGAGGCTCATTGAAGGTCGTCCCGCTGACCCGGCCGTTTCAGGTACGTAGGCCGGGTCAGCCAACGATCATCTCCGGCGTCATCTCGTAATCGCCGCGATGATCGTTAGTGGCTGCCTCGGCCGAGTCCCCCTGCTCCTCGCTGCTTTTGGGTTCGACCCATGTCTGGCCGACTCAGGGGCCGCGACAACCACATGTTCTAATGCGCATATCTACGTTTCAGCAAGTATTTCGTGCGGGAATGCGGCACTTGTAACACCGGACAAAGCCTTCGAGAAATCACAGGAACGACACAGGGTGCGAACAGGAGCGAGTCGGATCCTGGATCGCGTACGAGGTCTTGAATTCAGCGAGGTGCACGATGGTCGAAGTCGAAGTCACGGACGACAAAGTGACGGTTCATGTGCTCGGCGGGCACCGACTGCTGGCCCTGCGCGAGCACGTGACCTTCGATCTGGCCGATATCAAAGAGGTGACCCCCGCCCCGGTCGATCTGCGCCCACCGTGGGTCCGCGCACCGGGCACCTTCTTTCCCGGCGTGATCGCGGCGGGCACCTACCGCGGCAAGGGACGAAAAGAGTTCTGGGACACCAGATTCGACGGTCATGCCATTCTCATCGACCTCGCAGGCCCCGGGTTCACCCGTCTCGTCGTCGATGTCGACGATCCCGATGCGGCGATGGAAGCCCTGGCCGCCGCCTGACAGCTCAGTAATTCGAGCCGAAGGAGCGCAGCAGGCCGCTGTACGGCTTCGGTGGTGGTGCGGCGAACTCTCCCCTACCTGATTTGCGCAGGCCGAGGGTGATCAGCGACTGGGCAGCGAGGGTCGCAGCGGCGACGCCATCGATCACCGGTACACCGATCTCGTCGCGAATGTGGTTGCAGAGATCGGCCATGCCCGCGCAGCCGAGGACGATCGCATCGGAGCCATCGGCGTCGACCGCGTCGCCGCATGCCGCGGTGACGATTTTGCGGGCATCCGGATCTTCCAGTGCGAGCACCGGGATTTCGCAGGCGTGGATGCCGCGGCAAAAACGTTGCATGCCATAGCGATACACCAGCTCGTCCGCACGGCCGATGGTCCGGCTGAGCGTCGTGACGATGCTGAATCCGCCGCCGAGATGACTCGCGGTATGCATTGCCGCCTCCGCGATGCCGATTACCGGGCCGCGTGCCAGTTCTCGGGCCGCATCCAGGCCCGGATCGCCGAAGCAGGCGATCACGTAGCCGTCGACAGCCTCCTGTTCGCCGCGTCGGATGGCGGCGAGAATGCCCGGGACACTGAGGGCTTCGTCGTAGTGACTCTCGATCGAGGCGGGCCCCATTTCTGCGGTGACCGCGTCGAGCAGTGTGCCCCGGCCCGCTACGGCCTGGGCACACCGCTCGATCGTGTCGGTCATCGCCCGCGTGGTGTTCGGGTTGACGACCCGGATGCGCATCAGGCGGTAACTCCCTGCACTGCCAACCGGGTTCGGGTGGCCAGCAGGTAGTAGGTGACGAAGCCGAGGCCGCAGCCGATGAACCAGCTGTACTGCGCGGCGGTGTACATGCCGGTGACATCCTTGGCGAGCACCGGGAGCACCGCGACGATCGCGCCGACGGCGGTGGCGATGATCGCCGCCGGGTTGTAACCCTTGCTGTACCAGTAGGATCCGGTCTGCGACAGGGTGAACAAGTCGTCGACGACAACCTGCTGTTTGCGCACCAGGTAGTAGTCGGCGATGAGGACACCGAACAGCGGGCCGATGAATGCGCCGAGCACCTCCAAGGTGTAGTGGATGACCTCCGGATTGTTGTAGAGGTTCCACGGCGTGATCAGCACCGAGCCGACCGCGGCGATCATGCCGCCCGCACGCCAGCTGATCCGCTGCGGGCTGACGTGCGAGAAGTCGAAGGCCGGTGAGATGAAGTTGGCGACGATATTGATGCCGATGGTGGCGATGGTGAAGGTCAACGCGCCCAGCACGATCGCGAAGGTGCTGTCGATACGTGCCACCGTCGCAACGGGGTCGGTGATCAGCTCACCGTAGACCGGAACCGTCAGCGATGCGGTTATCACGACCAGCAGCGAGAAGAGCAGGAAGTTGACCGGCAGCCCGAGCAGGTTGCCACGCCGCACCGCCGCGAAACTCTTTCCGTAGCGGGAGAAATCGCCGAAGTTCAGCATCGGACCGGAGAAGTAGGACACGACCAGCGCGATCGCGCCGAGCATGACCGGGACCGAGGCCCAGCCGGTGTACTTCACCTCGCCGAGCTTCAGGTCGATGGCACTCCAGCCCGCCTTGGCGATCAGATAGCCGCAGAGCAGGAACATCACGACATACACAGCGGGACCACAGAAGTCGATGAATTTGCGAATCGATTCCATACCGCGCCAGAACACGCAGGCTTGCACGACCCACAGCAATAGATAACTGCCCCACCCGAGCAGTGAAAGACCGAGGAATCCATAGTCGTCGACGACGGCATATGGAGCCAGGCTCGGAAACAGTTTCACCAGTACGACATCCAGTGCCGCCGAGGCGAGAAAGGTCTGAATCCCGTACCAGGCGACGGCGATCAGGCCACGGATGATGGCCGGGATATTCGCGCCGAGCACCCCGAATGCGCTGCGGCACATGACCGGATACGGCACACCGGTCACCTGACTCGGCTTGGCGACCAGATTGCAGAAGAAATAGACGATGGTGATGCCGATCAGCAGCGCCGCGAGCACCTGCCAGCTGGCGAGTCCGAGTGCGAACAAGCTGCCCGCGGTGACGTAGCCGCCGACGCTGTGCACGTCCGACATCCAGAACGCGAAGATGTTGTAGGAGCCCCAGTTCTGCTTGCGCAGCGGGGCCAGATCCGCATTCGTCAGCCGTGGGTCGTAGGCGGGCGGCGCGGGTACAGGCGGGGCCGCGGTAGTGAGTGTTTCGGTCATGGTGTTCCCATCCGAGGGTGAAACTGTGATCGAAACGACGGTAGAAACCGCGCATTGCCCAGCGATTGCGCAGTTATTGCCCGGCTATTGCGCGATCGATATATCTTCCGGCGCGAGCAGTCCGGTATCGGTGGGCAGCGTCGCGATTACCGTCTCCAACCTGCGGTGGTGCCGTTCCGCGATCAGCAGCAGGCGATCCACATCGCGGGCCATGAACGCATCGAGCATGAGCGCGTGATCAGTGTGCAGGCGCACCCGATCGCCGCGGCCGATATGCACCATGGACTGCACCGGCTCGGTGACATTCCACGCCGATTCGAGCATGTGCAGCAGCCGGAACATCCGTGACGGCTTGGTCAGCGCCACATGGAAATGGCGCGATTGGCGGTGGTACGCGACGGGGTCGTCATCTCGAATCGCCTGTTCCAGTAGCGAATTCACTTCGAGCAAGCGGGCGCGGTCGGCGTCGGTGGCATTGCGCACCGCGGCCGCCAGCGAGGCGGTTTCCAGGGTCTCCCGCGCGATATACATTTCGCGCAGCTCGTTGGAGGTCAGCTGGGCCACCGCATAACCGCCGTGCGGCTGATGGGTGACCAGTCCCTCCCCGATCAATGTCTTGAGCGCCTCTCGCACCGGGATGTGGCTGACGCCGAATAATTCGGCGACCTCCCGCAATGGGATCACCGTGCACGGCGGCACGGCACCATCCAGAATCACCCGGCGCAGTTCGCCGAGGATCACTTGCGGTCGGCCTGGTTCGTCGACAACCAACCTGGCCAGTAGCGCCGATCGTCGTCTCGGGGGCATGCGGCCACGCTATGCGAGCCGTATTGCGATCTCGGTCGCGGATGTGACGGTCAGGAAAAGTTCACCGAACCGACTGGTCTCACGGTTGGAATTTCGGCTCCGCGATGGCCGCGATCGCCGCCATGCCATGCTGTTGGTTGGTCTAACGACAGAGGAAATCCGATGACACTTACGGCAACGCAGTCGGTGGATCGTCGCTATGTGCGCCTGGTCGCCGAATTCGACAGGCTGTTCCGCAGGCCGAGCGATGGCGGCGGGGCGCTCGTGGTCTATCAGCACGGCGAACCGGTGGTGGATGTGTGGGCCGGATTCGCGCATCCCGGTGTGCCGTGGGCCGCCGATACCGTGGCCATGGCCTATTCCACCGGCAAGGGTGTGGTCTCGACGCTGGCACACCGATTGGCCGAGCGTGGACTGTTCGATTACGACGAGCCGGTCGCCAGCTACTGGCCCGAATTCGGAGCGGCGGGCAAGGAGCGCATTACGGTGCGGGAAATGCTCACGCACCGGGCTGGTCTGCATCGGTTGCGCGATCTGCTGCCCGGACCGGTAGCGCGTTTCTTGGACGATGCCGAGGTCACCGCCGCGCTCGCGGCCTGCTCCCCTGACCCGCGTCACCTGGTGACCAGCGGCTATCACGGAATCTCCTTCGGGCACTTGGTCGCCGAGCTGATCCGACGGGTCTCCGGGTCGGATTTCACCGAGCTGTTGCGCATGGAAATCGCTAAACCGCTTGCGGCGGAGGAACTCTGGTTCCGGGTGCCGGAATCCGAACGCGGCCGTATTGCCACCAACTTTCCTCGGCTCACCGTTGCGGGCATGAGCTGGGAGAACAGCGCGCGGCTCATGGGCCGGACTCGTTTCGCGGCAGCCGCCGAAACCACGCCGCGCGGATTCGCGGATATGGTTTCCGATCCGCGCCTGCACGATTCGGTGATTCCAGGCGTCAACGGTGTCTTCTCGGCGCGTGCCCTGGCGAGGATGTACAGCGCCCTCGCGACCGATGGCCGGCTCGGGGACTTCCAGTTGCTGCGTCCGGAGACTATCGAGCAGATCACCCAGCGTCAGGTCTTCACTCCCGATTACGTTCTGGCATTTCGTATTCCGTGGGCGCTGGGTTACCACGGTGTGCCGATGAAGCCGTCGAAGGCCGATCCCGTCTCCGCGTTCGGTCATTTCGGCCTCGGCGGTTCGGGGGCGTTCGCCGATCCGGCCACCGGGATGTCGCTGGCCTTCGTCACCAATCGGCTCGGTGGGAAGCTGACACCGCTCGGCGATGCTCGGCTGGCGCGGCTCGGTGCCATTGCGCACAGTCTCGCGAAGGCCGGATAGGCTCGGGAATCATCGGATGATTTCTGCCCATGTGGCAGCGCATCCGTGCCATGGGCTGGCAGCATGGGCGCATGGAGTTGCTGGGACTGGACCGGATCGAGGCGGCCGCGGCGGCATTGGCGCCGGTGATTCGGCAGACGCCGGTGGTCGCGTCACGGGTGTTATCCGAGCACGCCGGAACCGAGGTGCGGCTGAAGTGCGAGAACCTGCAGCGGACCGGCTCGTTCAAGCCGCGCGGGGCGTACTTCCGGATCGCGAACCTTCCCGCGGAAGATCGGGCGCGCGGCGTGGTGGCGGCCAGTGCGGGCAATCACGCGCAAGGGGTGGCGTGGGCCGCGGCCTCGCTCGGAATTCGCTCGACGGTATTCATGCCGGTGGGCGCTTCGCTGCCGAAGTTGGTGGCCACCAAGGCGTATGGGGCCGAGGTGCGGCAGGTCGGTGAGACCATCGACGACTCGCTGGATGCCGCACTGGATTTCGCCGAGCGGACCGGTGCGACGCTGATCCATCCGTTCGATCACGCCGATATCGTCGCCGGGCAGGCGACGGTGGCCCTGGAGATCATCGAGCAGATGCCCGAGGTCGGGACGGTGATCGTGCCGACCGGCGGCGGTGGGCTACTCGCCGGGGTCGCCATCGCCCTGCATCACGTCGCACCGCACGTACGGGTGGTTGGAGTGCAGGCCGCGGAGGCTGCGGCATGGCCCGATTCGCTGGCGGCGGGTAAACCGGTGCGAGCGAAGCGGATGTCGACCATGGCCGACGGTATTGCGGTCGGGCTGCCGGGTGAGGTGCCGTTCGCGCACGTCGCGGCACATGTGCCCGCGGTGGTGACGGTCGACGAGGATGCGCTGTCCAAGGCGCTGCTGCTGTGTCTGGAACGCGCGAAGTTGATCGTCGAGCCCGCCGGTGCCGCTGCGGTGGCGGCCCTGATGAGTTGCGAGCCAACGGAACTCGGATTGCAGGGGCCGGTGTGTGCGATCCTGTCCGGCGGCAATATCGACCCGATGATGCTGACCAGGATCATCGGGCACGGTCTCGGCGCCGCCGGGCGTTATCTGGCTGTGCGCGTGACGATTTCGGATCGGCCGGGTGCGTTGAGCGGATTGCTCGCGGTGGTCGGGAAGACCGGTGCGAGTGTGGTGGATGTGGTGCACTCGCGGACCAGTGGGTGGCTCGCGGTCGACGAGGTCGAGGTGTCGCTGACGTTGGAGACCCGGGGTCCCACGCATCGGGACGATGTGCTTGCCGCGTTGGAGAATTCGGGGTACGCGGTGCGAGTGGAGGATTAGCCGGGTCCGAGCGTGCTCGGACCCGACGTCGACCCCGTCAGCACTTCCGCTTGTAGAAGTACTTCGAGTTGGCATCCATATCGGCCTGGGTGATCGCCACCATATCGGTCTGGATATTGCGGGTGACAGGCTTACCCTCCAGCGCGGCCGCGGCCTCGTCGACGCCCTTCGCCCCGATCCCGGCCGGATCCTGCGCGATAAGTGCCTGCACCGTACCGGCTTTCAGATCCTCGACCTGCTTCGGACTCGCATCGAAGCCGACCAGTTTGACCTGGCCGAGCTTATTGGCGTTGCGCAATCCGGTGGCCGCGCCCTCGGCCGAACTCAGGTTGGTGGCGAAGATCCCGGCGAGGTCGGGATGGGCGGCCAGCGTCGCGGTGACGATCGAAGCCGCCTGTGCCGCTTCATTGTTGTTGTACTGCACGCCGAGCGAGGTGATGCCCGGGAAGGCCTTCACCGCATCTTCGAAGCCCTGAGCACGCGCGTCGGTGGTGGAGGTTCCGGCCTTGGTGTTGATCACCAGCACGGGCCCCTTGTCACCGATGAGCTTGGCCAGCGTCTGTGCCGCGAGTTCGCCGCCCTTCTTGTTATCGGATGCGATCGACGACAGCGCGATCGAGGTGTCGTCCAGTGCGGTATCGACCTCGATGATTTTGATCCCGGCATCCTTGGCCTGTTTGATCGGATTCGCCATCGCCTGCGCATGTGTCGGGGCGATCAGGATGCCGCCGGGCTTATTGGCCACCACACCGGTCAGTACCGGAGTCTGGGCGCCCGCATCGAATTTCGTCGGCGCCTGTGTCTCCAGCTTGTAGCCGAGTTTGCTCGCCTCGTCCTGCGCGCCACATTGCATGGAGATGTAGAACGGTTCGTCGGCGACACCTGGAATCAGCACCAACTTCTTGGCATCCGTGCCGCCGGAATTGTTCACCGAGCCACCACATCCCACTACCAGCGTGCCGATCGCCGCCATCGCGCCGATCATCACCGCGGTCCGCTTCGCCACCCTCATTTGGCTACCTCCGCCTTATTCTCTTATCGCGCAGTGCTGTAACTGCTTACCTCTCTACTTGCGGTCCCTGGCTCGGCGGCGCAGTTGGTCGAACCACACCGCCCCCACCAGAACCGCGCTCACCGCGATCGGTTGCCAGAACACCGGCACCCCCGCGATGACGAATCCCTTGCGCAGCACCGACGGAATGAAAACGCCGATAACCGTGCCGACAATGGTGCCGATTCCGCCGAAAAGGCTTGTTCCGCCGATGACTACACCGGCAATGGCATCCAGATTGTCGGTGCCGTGCCCGCCGATGGTGGTGGTGCCGAAGTAGGCCAGATTCATGAATCCGGCCAGTCCGGCGAGTAATCCGGTCATCAGATAGACCAGCACGAGGTGGCGCGTGACCGCGATGCCCGAACGCCGCGCGGCCTCCTCATTGGAGCCGATCGCATAGGTGTAGCGACCGAATCGCGTGGTGTGCAGCACCCAGGCGGCGAGCACCGTCACCGCCGCCGCGACCAGCACCAGATTCGGTACGCCGCCCAGCGATGTCCCGAAGCCCAGGGAGTCGCGCAGCTTATCGGGCACCGTCCTGGTGTCGACACCGCCGGTGATCAGTTGTGCCGCACCGAGTGCCGCGCCGAACGAGCCGAGTGTGACGATCAACGGTGGAATCTTGGCCTTTGCCACCAGAATTCCATTGAGCAATCCCCAGATGCCGCCGCCCGCAATGGAAATCAAAAGGCCGACACCGATAATCCCCCACCCCGCGCCGGTGGCGTTCTCGTCGGGGCTCAGCCATTCCATCGTTTTCGCGCCGAGCACACCGGCGAAGATCAGCACCATGCCGACCGACAGGTCGATGCCCGAGGTGATGATCACGAACGTCATGCCGACCGAAAGCACCAGCAGCACCGAGGTTTCGATCAGCAGCGTCTGCAGGGTGAAACGGGTCGGGAAGGCGTCGGGGCGGATGATGCTGAAAACGATGCACAATACGACGAGCACCACACCGATCCACAGCGTGCTCGCGCCGAGAAGCCTTTGCAGCACCGTGCGTTCCGGCAGATCGGGGCCACCATTCGGCTCTGCTTTCGTCATGCGGCGTCCTCGTGTGACAGCGCTCCGGTCATCGCACCGACCAACTGCTCCAGCGTGGCATCGGCGGCGACGAATCGAGCCACCCGCTTGCCGAGGCGCACCACCTCGATCCGGTCCGCCACGGCCAGCACCTCGGGCATATTGTGGCTGATCAGGACGACGGCAATGCCCTGGTCGCGCACATTGCGGATCACCTCGAGCACCCTTTCGCGCTGCACAACGCCGAGCGCCGCGGTCGGTTCGTCCATGAAGACGACCTTGCTTGCCCACAGCACCGCACGCGCCACGGCCACACTCTGGCGCTGTCCGCCCGACAGTGCGCCGATCGGCACATCGGTGCTCTGTAGCGTCACGCCGAGGCGCCGGAAGTGTTCGACGGCTTGGGTCCGCATCGCCCGCTTGTCGAGCATGCCGAGTCTGCCCGCCAATCCGCGGCGAACCAACTCCCGGCCGAGGAAGAGGTTGGCGGCCGGGTCCAGATCGGGTGCGACGGCGAGGTCCTGGTACACGGTTTCGATGCCGAGCCTGCGTGCGGCGGTCGGTGAGCCGAGCACCGTTTCCGAACCGTCCAGCACGATGGTCCCCGAATCCGGTTGTTCCGCCCCGGAAAGGCATTTCACCAGTGTGGACTTGCCCGCGCCGTTATCGCCGATCAATGCGACGACCTCACCGGCGCGCACCTGAAAGTTGGCTCCCCGCAACGCCTCGACACCGCCGTAGCGTTTCACCAACGAGTGGGCCTCGAGTACTACGTCGCCCGGTTCCGATGCCATACCGTCACCCGCGTCGACTCAGCTGAGCAAACGTCCGATCCATCGGCCGATGCTACGTTCGCCGCCACCTCTCATGGGACGAATTCGACAAAATGCGCAGGGCGCAACGAGACCGATCAGTCCCACCAGAAACGCCACAGCTGCCGAAGCAGGGATTCGGCGAGTTCATCGAGTGAATCGCGATCCTGTTCGGCGGCATCCGGGCAGTACAGGTACGCCTCCAATGCCTGCGCGAGCGCGGCGTCTTCGGTCAACTCCGGCTCGTGTGCGACGGCGAGCCACAGCGTGTCGGAATCCAAGGCGACGAGTTCGCAGCGGCGCTCCGACGCCGCCCACCGACGCAGCATCACTGCGTGGTCGGCGCCGTCGAGGTCACAGTTGAGCGCACCCGACCATTGCAGTTCGTACGGAACCATCCAGGAATTCACGGCGGGAACCAGGGCGAGCTGATCGAATTCTTCGCAATCGCCACGAATACTCCAGACGTCGCCCCAATCGAATCCGTCGTAGTCGTAGAGCTCGAGATCCAGCTCGGCCCAGTCCGGTCCGCCTCGCGGAATCTCGTAGTCATCGCCCGACCGCTCGCGATATCTCTCGCGCAACCAGTCCGCCGCATCGGTTCCGGCGAGGAATTCCGGAATCGACAACTCACGCGATTGCTCCCAGCCGCGCTCGGATCCGGTCTGATACCAGGTTTGGGTCTTGGTCAGCACCGGCCACAATCCGGTCTTAGGATGCACCTCCCGCACCTGCTCCCACAGCGCGGCCGCCGCATAACCGGGCTCGGTCGATACCACCCACACCGGCGCCCCCGACACCGTCCGCTCGACCACCGACGCCGCCGGTAGCTCGATCCCATACGCCGCCAACGCTTCCGCCGGATCATTGCCCGCGAAGGGCACCGCCGCCGGCGCCGCCGGTCGATCCGCGGTGAAGGTCCCCGCCTCGAAATCTCTCTTCATGAGCCGTCATTCAACAGCCACCCACCGACAATCTCGCAGCGCGGATGTCAGTGTGCGCCACCGAGTTCCAGGGCAAGGACACCGAGAATCACCAAGGCGATGCCGCCGACCTGGATCAACGAGAGTCGTTCGTCGAGGAATAGGACGCCGATCACGGCGATGGCCGCGACGCCGACCGCCGACCAGATGCCGTAGGCGACGCCGATCGGCATGCCGCGCTTCAGTGCTCGAGACAGGAAGAAGAAGGCCGCGCTGTAGCCGATGACCACGATGATCGAAGGCACCAATTTGGTGAAACCGTCCGAGATTTTGAGCGATACGGTCGCGGTGATTTCGGAGGCGATGGCCAGCGCCAGCAACAGCAGGGTCATCGGCGCAGCGTAAACCGGGGCGGATGGGGTGCGGTCGGCGCCATAAGCATTTGACCATCCCGATCGAAAGGTCGGCACAGGAGAATTCGGTCGTCGATCGAGGAGGGACAATGGACGCAGCGGTGATCTTGGTCCTGGCCGGGCCGATCCTGATACTGGTCACGCTCATCGTGTTCGTTCCGCTGACGATTCGCGCCGAGCGCGAGCGCCGAAGGATCTTGCGGCAGTGGGCGACCCAGCACGGGTGGACGTTCGCGGACAGCTCGCGGGCTCGGTGGGTTTCGCGCATGCCCAACGGGGGACGCCATCTGGGCGTGACATTGGCAGGGCAGATCGGTGGCCGCTGGGTGACGGTGGCGGAGTACGCATACGAAACGGAAACCGTCGCTGCGACAGTCGGCCGACGTTCCGCGTCGCACAGGTCGACGACAACGCACCACCTGATCGCGACCATGGTGCTGCTGGACCGCCCCTTCCCATCGGTCAACGTGTCCACCCGCGGCGTGCTGTCCAAGCTGGGTCGCACACTGTTCGGCGACAAGCCCACCGCCACCGGCAACGTCTCGTTCGACTCTCGCTTCCGGATCAGCGCCGCGGACCCGGACTTCGCCCGCTGGCTCGTCGGCCAACCGCTGATCGACGCGCATCTCGCCGGAACCGTCCCGGACTGGAGCCTTGTCGGTCAGGAGTTGCTGACGTACCGGGCGGGCCGGCTGCGCGATCCGTCCGCGATCCCCGCAATCGCCGCGCCGCTGATGCACGTGGCCGACCTGCTGGGCCGTTGACCCCGCCATCCCCGGGCCGCCCACCAGTGGCCCCGCGCGGATTAAGATCAAGATCAGGTGGAACTGTTGGCGGGGGCTTCTCGAGCAATGCCACTATGGATTCCACCTGATCTTGGTCGCGTCGGCCCGAGGTGAAGGCGAACCCGGCTAGGCGAAAAGGGGGCGCAGTTCGTCGACTGCGTTGCGGATTTCGTCGAGTTGCGCTGTGACCTGCACGCCCGCGGTTCCGCCGCGCGCATTGCGGGATGCGATCGAGCCCTGCACGGTGAGCACTTCGCGGACCTGTGGGGTCAATGCCGGATCGATGGCGGCGAATTCTTCGTCGGTCAGCTCATCGAGGCCGACGCCACGCGCCTCGGCGGCGCGCACGCACGCACCCGCGGCCTCGTGCGCGACGCGGAACGGAACACCCTGGCGGACAAGCCATTCGGCGATATCGGTGGCGAGGGTGAAACCGGCGGGGGCGAGTTCGGCCATGCGGTCGGTGTGGAAGGTGAGTGTCGAGACCAGGCCCGCGATGGCCGGGAGCAGCAGCTCGAGCTGGGCGACCGAGTCGAACAGGGGTTCCTTGTCCTCCTGCAGGTCCCGGTTGTAGGCCAGCGGTTGGGCTTTCAGGGTCGCCAGCAGTCCGGTCAGATTGCCGATGAGGCGGCCTGCCTTGCCGCGGGTGAGTTCGGAGACGTCCGGATTCTTCTTCTGCGGCATGATCGACGAGCCGGTGGACCAGGCGTCGGCGAGGGTGACGTAGCCGAATTCCGGTGTGCTCCAGAGGATCACCTCTTCGGCCATCCGGCTCAGATCGACACCGATCATGGCGAGCACGAAGGCCGCCTCGGCCGCGAAATCACGTGCGGAGGTGGCATCGATCGAATTCGCCGCGGCGGCATCGAAATCCAGTTCGGCCGCAATGGCTTCCGGATCGAGTCCGAGCGAGGATCCGGCCAGTGCGCCGGAACCGTAGGGCGACACCGCCGCCCGCTTGTCGAAGTCGCGCAGCCGATCGATATCTCGCAGCAGCGGATGCGCGTGTGCGAGTAGATGGTGGGCGAGCAGCACCGGCTGTGCGGCCTGCAGATGCGTCTTGCCGGGCATTACCGCGTCCGGATGCGCGGCGGCCTGGGCGACCAACGCGTCGACCACATCGAGGAGTCCGGCGGCGACCCGGCGGGCCGCATCGCGCAGCCACATCCGAAACAGCGTGGCCACCTGGTCATTACGCGAACGCCCGGCCCGGAGCCGACCGCCGAGTTCGGCGCCGACCCGCTCGATCAGCCCGCGCTCCAACGCGCCGTGCACGTCCTCATCGGCCTCGGCGGGGGCGAACGCGCCCGAATCCACGTCCGCCGCAAGGCGATCCAGTCCGGCCAGCATGGCGGCGAGGTCGCTCTCCGACAGCAGTCCCGCCTTGTGCAGCACGCGCGCGTGCGCCTTCGACGCGCGAATGTCGTAGGGAGCCAGCGCCCAGTCGAAATGGGTCGACTTGCTCAGCGCGGCCATTGCCGCGGCCGGTCCGGACGCGAAACGTCCGCCCCAGAGCGCCCCTTCGTTGGTGCTGCCACTCTGCGTCATCGTGTGCTGTCTCCTCCGGGTCGTCGTGCGGTGAACAAAATGTGGGTCTTCAGGTGGGCGGCGGCCGCGTCGGATACCTCCCGGCCCCGGCCGCGCAGCACCTCGGCCGGATCGGCACGCGACACCGTCCAGCCGTGTTCGGTGAACCAGTCGATCGGATCGCTGCGGCCCTCGTCGGAGTACCACAGTTCGCCGACATCGACCGTCACGTCGACCCCGGCCGATCGCGCTTCCCGCAACGCCTTCGAGTCCGGCGCGGAACCGGATGAGCGGTAGATCGCGATGCGACTGCCCGGTGCGCTCGATGCCACGATGTTGTCGAACAGCCGATCCTGAGCGTCCGCGGGGAGGTAACGCAAGAGGCCTTCGACCAGCCATGCGGTCGGCGCGGCCGGATCGAATCCATTGTCCCGCAACGCCGCCGGCCAATCCTGGCGCAAATCCACCGCGATCGCGCGGCGGTCTGCCGCGGGCGGAAAATCCGCCAGCGCGCTCTCCTTGAACTCCAGAACCTTCGGCAGGTCCAGTTCGAAAACCGTTGTGCCGACCGGCCATTCGAAACGATAGGCCCTGGCGTCCAGGCCCGCGGCGGGGATGACGAGCTGCCGGATGCCGTCGGCGGCCGCCTCCTGGGCGTAGGCGTCGAGGTAGCAAGTGCGTGCGATGAGGGCCGAAATAATAGGGCCCATCGCCGCTGTCGCGGCCTCCTCGAGATCCGGGATCTCCCCGCGCACGATGCGCGTCCAGGATTCCGAACCGACGGCGCACACCAGCACTTCGGCGTACGGGTCATGGAACAGTGCGTCCGGGCGACGGCTCTCGGCGGCTCGCATTGCCGCGACGCCGAGAGCGGTGGCGCCCACGCTCGATTCGATATCCCAGCTGTCGTCGTCGGTCCGCATAGCGCTCCTTTCGGGTCGGCGACTCACTGCGCGCCGACCCGATCGAGCCTAATAGGCGCAGTCGGACGAAGTCCGTCGCTGATCTCTTGCGCTCGGCCCGAGCGAAGGCGAGGCCACTGCCTACTTCTGGTTGAGGTCGCGCCGCGCCGCGACCTTGGAGGACAGGCCGTGGATCTGCACGAAGCCCTTGGCGAGGGACTGGTCGAAGGTGTCGCCCTCGTCGTAGGTGGCCAGGTTGAAGTCGTAGAGCGACTGGTCGGAGCGGCGGCCATTGACCACGACGGACCCGCCGTGCAGCACCATCCGGATCTCGCCGGTGACGTGCTGCTGGGTTTCGGCGACGAAGGCGTCCAGCGCGCGCTTGAGCGGGGAGAACCAGAGGCCGTCGTAGGCCAGCTCGCCCCAGCGCTGCTCGACCTGCCGCTTGTAGCGGCCCAGTTCGCGCTCGATGGTGACGTTTTCCAGGGCCTGGTGCGCGGTGATCAGCGCGATGGCGCCGGGGGCCTCGTAGATCTCGCGGCTCTTGATGCCGACGAGCCGGTCCTCGACCATATCGAGGCGGCCGACCCCCTGACGGCCCGCACGATGGTTCAGCTCGACGATGGCCTCGAGCACGCTGACCTGGCGGCCGTCGATGGCGACCGGCACACCCTTGTCGAAGGTGACGATGAGTTCGTCGGGCGCCTCGAAGTTGACCGTCGGGTCCGAGGTGTAGTCGTAGACGTCCTTGGTCGGCGCGTTCCAGAGGTCCTCGAGGAAGCCGGTCTCCACCGCGCGGCCCCACACGTTCTGGTCGATCGAGAACGGGGACTTCTTGGTGACGTTGATCGGGAGCTGGTTCTCCTCGGCGAAGGCGATGGCCTTCTCGCGGGTCCAGGCGTAGTCGCGGACCGGGGCGATCACATTCAGGTCGGGGGCGAGCGCGCCGATGCCGACCTCGAAGCGGACCTGGTCGTTGCCCTTACCGGTGCAGCCGTGCGCGACGGTGCTCGCGCCGTGGAACTTGGCGGCCTCGACGAGGTGCTTGACGATGAGCGGGCGGCTGATCGCCGAGACCAGCGGGTACTGGCCCATGTACATGGCGTTGGCCTGGATGGTCGGCAGGCAGTACTCGTTGGCGAATTCGTCGCGCGCATCGACCACGATCGCCTCGACGGCGCCGCAGTCCAGCGCGCGCTGGCGCACCACATTCATGTCCTCGCCGCCTTGGCCCAGATCGATGGCGACTGCCACGACCTCGGCGCCGGTCTCCTTGCCGATCCAGCTGATCGCAACGGAGGTATCGAGCCCACCGGAGTAGGCGAGTACGACGCGCTCGGACATGTCTTTGTGCTCCTCGGTTTCGTGCTTGTCTGCAGGTCGTGCCCGCGTCCGCGGGCGGCGGGGCGCGGCGCCCACCGACGCGCCCAATCGCACGTCAGGCGGCCCGCACCGTCATGCAAATGATTATGCACGATGATGCAAGCCCATTCACAACCGGGTCCGAGTTCCACCTTCCGGTAGCACCTTGGCACCCCTGTCCACCTATGTCACGCTTTATCCGGTAACTATCGGAGCGGGCAAAGGACGGACCCCATGCTGCTGCACCTCATAGCAGGCGAATTCAGCACCCTCGGCAACGACGTCCTCAACATCGGCCGCGCCCTAGTCGACCTCGTACAGGACATCATCAACGTCGGCACCCCGGGCACCTCCCACGGCGGCGGCGAATACCCCTTCGGCTGACATCCCCTCGCGATCACATCGCTCAGGTTGCACCTACGCCGCACAGGTTGTGTGCCCTATGCGCCAAGCGTGACCACGCTGAGGACGCCGGGGCAGGCTCAAGCCAACTCTTCTATTTTGGCGGCTAGTTCGGCGCCGGTGAGGGGCTCGCGGGCTATTACGGCGATGGTGTCGTCGCCGGCGATGGTGCCGACGATGAAGGGGAGGGCGGCGCGGTCGAGGGCGCTGGCCAGGTAGTGGGCCGCGCCGGGTGGGGTGCGCAGGACGGCGATATTGCCGCTGGAGTCGGTGGAGACCAGGAGGTCGCCGAGGAGTTTGGAGAGCCGGTCGGTGCCGCCGATGACGCCGCGGACGGGGCTGCCGTCTTCGGGCACCACGTAGACACCCGCCCCACCGTCGGCGGCGCGCAACTTCACGGCGCCGAGTTCATCGAGGTCGCGGGACAGGGTGGCCTGGGTGGTTTCGATGCCTTCGGCGGCGAGCAGTGCGGCGAGTTCGGTCTGGCTGCGGACCGCATGCGCCGTCAGCAGTTCGATGATGCGGGACTGGCGGCCGGCGCGGGTTCGAGCGATTGCGGGGGCGGACTTACCCGCGTCGGGCTGAACGGTCATGACCATGCCTCGCCGCAACGTCTCGCTCGGCCGAACCCACGGCTCACCGCGCCTCACCCCGCTTGGCCAGCAACCACACCAGCAGCGCCTTCTGCGCATGCAGCCGGTTCTCCGCCTCGTCCCACACCACACTGTGCGGTCCGTCGAGCACCTCGTCGGTGATCTCCTCGCCGCGATGCGCCGGAAGGCAGTGCAGCACAACGACATCCGGCTGCGCCTTGGCGAGCAGATCGTCGTTGAGCTGGAACGGCCGGAACGGGCCGACGCGGTCGAGGCCGTCGTTCTCCTGCCCCATGGAGGTCCAGGTGTCGGTCACCAGAGCATCGGCACCCGCCGCGGCGGCAATCGGATCGCCGGTGAGGGTGATGGTCGCACCGGTCTCGGCGGCACGCTTGCGTGCGGCCTCGAGAATCCACGGCAGCGGCTCGAAACCCGTTGGCGCGGCGATGGTTATGTTCAGACCCGCGGTCACACCACCGAGCAGCAGCGAATGCGCCATATTGTTCGCACCGTCACCGAAGTAGGTGAGGTTGCGTCCGACCAGGCTGCCCTTGCGCTCAGCGAGGGTCTGCAGATCGGCGAGGACCTGACACGGGTGGAACTCATTCGACAAGGCATTGACGACCGGAACCGTTGCGGTGACGGCCATTTCGTCCAGACGCTCCTGTTCGAAGGTCCGCCACACGATCGCATCGACGTAGCGCGAGAGCACCTTGCCGGTATCACCGAGGGTCTCCTCGCGACCGAGCTGGGTGTCGCGACCGTCGACCACCACCGCATGTCCGCCGAGCTGCGCGATGCCCATTTCGAAGGAGAACCGCGTGCGGGTGGAGTTCTTCTCGAAGATCACCCCGACTCCGCGCGGCCCTTCCAGCGGCCGGTGCGCGAACGGATCCTTTTTCAATTCCGCTGCGAGCGTGAGGATTTCGGCCTGCTCGGCAGGCGTGACATCATCGTCGCGCAGAAAGTGCCGGAGTGGCCCACCCGTCTCCCGGCCGCCACCCCTCATGGAATCGCTCCGCGATGCTGTACTCATTTGCCCCCCTTGGCGTCCGCGATCGCACCGTCCAGGATCTCGGGCAGATCGCCGACGAAATTGTCGGACTGGGTCTCGGTGAGCACCAGCGGCGGCGCGAGCCGAATGATGTTGGGCTTGGGCGCATTCACCAGATAGCCCGCCTCCCGCGCCCGGTTCTCGACCTCGGCCGAGATATCGTCGGTAAGCACGATACCGAGCAGCAGACCCGCACCACGCACATGATCGATCAGCGGGTGCTCGAGCAGCTCGATGCCGTCGCTGAGCCGCTTGCCGACGGATTCGACGTGGGCGAGCAGATCGGTCTCATCGATCGTGCGCAGTACCGCCAAAGCCGCTGCGGCACAGACCGCATTGCCGCCGAATGTGGTGCCGTGCAGTCCCGGCGTCAGCAGATCGGCGGCCGGTCCGGTAGCCAGCACCGCACCGATCGGCAGCCCGCCGCCGAGCCCCTTGGCCAGCGTGATCACATCGGGCACGATGCCGAATGCCTGGTGCGCATAGAACTTTCCGCACCGGCCGATACCGGTCTGCACCTCGTCGAGCACCAGCAGCGCACCGTGACGCGCGGTGATCTCCCGCGCCTTCACCAGATAGTCGATGGGCGGCACGACAACACCGCTCTCCCCCATGATCGGTTCGAGGAATACCGCCGCGGTGTCCTCGTCGACAACCGCTTCGAGCGCCGCCGCATCGCCGTAGGGCACGTGGACGACACCCGCGGGCATCGGCTCGAACGGCGTCCGCTTGGAGGGCTGTCCGGTGAGTGCGAGCGCGCCCATGGTCCGGCCGTGGAATGCCTCGTCGGTCGCGATGATCTTGTGCCGCCCGGTCAGCCGCGCCATCTTGAACGCCGCCTCATTGGCCTCGGTGCCGGAGTTGCAGAAGAACGCGCGGCCGTGGCCGTCTCCGAATTCACCGTCGCCGAAATGCGCGAGCAGCCGTTCGGCAAGTTCGATGACCGGTTCGTTGGCGTAGATATTCGAGGTGTGGCCCAGCGTGCCGAGCTGCTGGGTAACGGCTTCCAGAATCGCCGGATGGGCGTGGCCGAGGCTGTTGACCGCGATACCGCCGAGGAAGTCGACGTAGCGTCTGCCGTCCGCGTCGTAGACCACCGCCCCCGCGCCGCGCACCAGCGCGACCTTGGGGGTGGTGTAGTTCTTCATCAACGCGGCGGACCACCGCTGCTGCAGCTCTGCTGTCTCGCTCATATTTTCGTTCCGTTCAGTGTGTCCGCCGCGCTCGTCGGCAGCGGGGCGGGCGTCACCATCGTTCCGATTCCTTCTCCGGTGAACAGTTCCAACAGCACCGAATGCGGGACGCGACCGTCGATGACATGCGCGGTCGGCACCCCGCCCTGCACGGCGCGCAGGCAGGCTTCCATCTTGGGCACCATGCCCGCATCCAGTCGCGGGAGCAACTCGGCCAGTTCGGCCGCGTCGATGTGCGAGGTGAGCGACGAACGGTCCGGCCAGTTGGTGTAGAGGCCCTCGACGTCGGTCAAGATCACCAGTTTTTCCGCGCCGATGCCCTCGGCGAGTGCGGCGGCGGCGGTGTCGGCATTGATGTTGTGCACCACGCCGTCGGCGTCCGGGGCGATGGTGGAAACCACCGGAATACGCCCCGCGCCGATGAGGTCGAGCACTGCGTCGGCATTCACCTCGGTGACATCGCCGACCAGACCGATATCGGTGGCCTCGCCGTCGACGTCGACGGTGCGCCGGGTCGCGGTGAACAGCCGCGCGTCCTCACCGGAGATGCCGACCGCGTACGGTCCGTGCGCATTGATCAGCCCGACCAGTTCCCGGCCGACCTGACCGAACAGCACCATCCGCACCACATCCATCACCTCGGGTGTGGTGACACGGAAGCCGCCACGGAATTCACCTTGCAGCCCGAGCTTTTTCAGCATCGCGCTGATCTGCGGTCCGCCGCCGTGCACCACCACCGGATGTACGCCGACGGTGCGCAGGAACGTCATATCGGCGGCGAAGGCGTGTTTGAGCTCCGCATCGATCATCGCATTGCCGCCGTATTTGACGACCACGATCTTGTCGCGGAACTTCTGCAGCCACGGCAGTGCGTCGGCGAGGACGTGCGCCTTGTCCAACGCCGAAAGTTCCTGCACCGCATCGCTGGTCATGAGCTGTAGGCCGAATTCTCTTCGACATAGCCGTGCGACAGGTCGGTGGTCCGCACGGTGGCGGTGCCCGCACCGACATTCAGTTCGATCCGCACCTCGATATCGGCGCCCGACAGGTCGACCTCGCGCGCACCCGGTGCGCCGACGCTGTCGACGCACACCGGATTTCCGTTGAACGACACCGAGATCCGGTTCGGATCCAGAGTGATCGGTGCGATACCGACGGCGGCGAGCACCCGGCCCCAGTTCGGGTCGGAACCGAAGAGCGCGGTCTTGACCAGACTGTCGCGGGCGACGGCACGCGCCGCGATCAGCGCCTCGTCCTCGGAGACCGCACCGGCGACGGTGATCTGCACCCGCTTGGTCACGCCCTCGGCGTCGGCCATCAGTTGTGCTGCCAGATCGTCACAGACCGCGAGCACCGCCGCGTCGAGGTCCTCCTGCGACGGCGTGACCTCGCTCGCCCCGTTGGCCAGCAGCAGCACGGTGTCGTTGGTGGAGCAGGAGCCGTCGACATCGAGCCGGTCGAAGGTGAGCCGAGTCGCGTTACGCAGCGCGCGATCCAGTTGTTCGGCAGTTGCGGCGGCATCGGTGGTGAGCACCACCAGCATGGTCGCCAGCGATGGGGCGAGCATGCCCGCCCCCTTGGCCATGCCGCCGACATTCCACTTGTCGCGGTGGTGGAAGGCCGCTTCCTTGGGCACGGTATCGGTGGTCATGATCGCGTATGCCGCATCGAGACCGCCGGACAGCCCGCCGCCCATTTCGTGCACGATCTCGGTGACGGCCGGAACCACCTTGTCCATCGGCAGCCGGTCGCCGATCAAACCCGTTGAGCAGACCGCGATTTCGCCCGCGCCGGTTTCGGTGCCCCAATTGCTCAGTGCCTTGGCCAATTCCTCGGCAGTCTGGTGGGTGTCCTGGAATCCGCCCGGACCGGTACACGCATTGGCCCCACCGGAATTCAGAATCACCGCACGCAGGCGGCCGGCGGTGAGTACCTGCTGCGACCACAGCACCGGTGCGGCCTTCACCTGGTTGCGGGTGAACACGCCCGCGGCCGCGTATTCCGGGCCCTCGTTGAATACCAGTGCCAGATCGGGATTTCCGCTGGCCTTGATGCCAGCGGCGATGCCCGCCGCCCGGAAGCCGAGCGGTGCGGTCACGCCCTGGCTCCGGACCAGCTTGCCTGCCGGAGTTTCGATCGTCGTCACGGTGCCACTCCTACGGTGGAAAGTCCTGCGGTCTCGTCGAATCCGACGGCCAGATTCATGGATTGGACCGCGGCGCCCGCGGTGCCCTTGGTCAGGTTGTCGATCGCGCCGATCACCACGAGCAGTCCGGCATCGGCATCCACCGCGACCTGCAGGGTCACGGCATTGGAGCCGAGCACCGAACCCGTCTGCGGCAGTGTGCCTTCCGGCAGCAGCTGCACGAATGGTTCGTCGGCGTAAGCCTTTTCATAGACCGCGCGAGCCTGGTCGGCGTCGACTCGGGTCGGAGCCGTGCAGGTCGCGAGGATGCCACGCGGCATCGGCGCCAGCACCGGGGTGAACGATACGGCGACCTCGGCGCCACCGGCGGCCTGCAGGTTCTGCGCGATCTCCGGGGTGTGCCGATGCGCGCCCGCGATGCCGTAGGCCCGCACCGAACCCATCACCTCGGACCCGAGCAGGCCGATGTCGAGTTTGCGGCCCGCGCCCGAAGTGCCGCTCACCGCAACAACATTCACCTTCGGTTCGATGATTCCGGCCGCGATCGCCGGTGCCAGCGCAAGACTGGCGACCGTGGGATAGCAACCGGGCACGGCGATCCGGCGCGCGCCGCGCAGCCGCTCGCGCCCGCCCGGCAGCTCCGGTAGGCCGTACGGCCAGCTGCCCGCATGGGTGGTGCCGTAGTACTTCTCCCAGGCCGCCGCGTCGGTCAGCCGGAAGTCGGCGCCGCAGTCGATGATCACCGTCGACTCCGGCAGTTGCTCGGCGATGGCGGCGGACTGACCGTGCGGCAGGCCGAGGAAGACGATGTCGTGGCCGGCCAGCTCGTCGAGCGTGGTCGGCGCGAGCACGCGATCGGCGAGCGGCAGCAGATGCGGCTGCAGCTCCCCCAGCGTGCTGCCCGCATTCGAGCCGGCGGTCAGCGCCCCGATGACGAGGCGCCCGTCGCGGTAGGCCGGATGACCGAGCAATAGACGCAGCACTTCACCGCCGGCGTATCCACTGGCACCGGCCACAGCAACCCGCAACACTGGGTTACTCGACGAATCAACCATGTGATGATTATGCACGATTATGCAAGCCCATTCATGAACGGGGTCCTGCTCTACCGATCCTGTCCCACGTCACCAGGCGGTTCCATAACGCCCGGGCAGTGATACCCGGGACGGTGGCGGGTCAATCGTGTCGATGAGATTCGGCACTCGATCGATCCTGCGCGGAAACGGGCGCGGTGTCAGCCCACTGTTGCGGGATCGATACCGAGCGCCTCGCGCAGACCGATCTCACCCTGCTGGGTGAGGCGGACAGCGCGGCCGGATCCGACGCGTCGCACCCAATCCAGCGCGTGCAGTCGGCGGCACAGTTGTGCGCCCGCGGCACCGCCGAGGTGGGTGCGGCGTTCGGTCCAGTCGAGGCAGGGGCGGGCAATCGGGCGGCGCGTCCGCAGTGTGTCCGCCTCGACGCCCATCGGCCCCGTCAGCCATGCCATGCCCGCCTCGGTGAGGGCGAAGCCGCCTTCGTCATCGAGCAGTTCGCGCTCGGTCATGGCGGCGGTGATCGCGACACCGAGTCGGCCCGCGAGGTGGTCATAGCAGGTTCTGCCACGGGCCAGGGCCGCCGCCGCGGTGGACGCGCGCAGCGTCGTGGGTTCCGGGTGCACCGGTTCCAGATGGGCGACCATCGTCTCCAATAACTCGGCAACCTGTGGGCTCGCCAGCTGCACGTAGCGGTGCCTGCCCTGACGGCGTTCGATGAGCAGACCGCCGTCGAACAGTTTGTTCAGGTGCTCGGTCGCGGTGGACGGCGCAACTCCAGCGTGGCGTGCCAGCTCACCCGCCGTCCAGGCGCGACCGTCGACCAGTGCCAGGCACATATCGGCACGGGTGCGGTCGGCCAGCAGGGTGGCCAGTCCGGCCAGTTCGGCTCCTCGGGTTTGCACCACACCATGATCGCGCCGGGATATTTCGGCGGGCACCGAAATATCCGACCGATTTCTGTCCGTGGTGTCGATTCGCCATAGGGCCGTTCGTGTAGGTAGTGAAGCCGGTAGCCGACCGGCCAACGGAAAGGACTCCCCATGAGCAAGATCATCGCGGTCGAGCACCTCACCCTGGACGGCGTCATGCAGTCCCCCGGCGGGGCCGATGAGGACACCCGGGACGGCTTTCGCCACGGTGGCTGGGCGCATCGCCACGACGACCCAGTGCAGGCCAGGGTGATGGGCGAACATATGGCGACCCATCACGGTGCGCTGTTGCTCGGACGGCGGACCTACGAGCAGTTCTACGGGTTCTGGCCGCAGCAAACCGACAATCCGTACACCGAGGTGCTGAACAAGACCGAGAAGTTCGTCGCGTCCCGGACGTTGACCGAACCGTTGCCGTGGGAGAACTCCACGCTGCTCGGCGGCGACGTCGTCGACGCGGTACGCGAACTGCGGCAGGATCTCGTGGTGCTCGGCAGCGGCGATCTGCTGCAAACGTTGATGCGCGACGATCTCGTCGACGAGTATCTATTGCTGATCCATCCGATCGTGGTCGGCGGCGGGCGGCGGCTGTTCGTGAGCACGGAGCTCGGCGAACTTCGACTCACCGACAGCGTCAGCACTCCCACCGGCGTCGTGATCGCCACCTACCAGCGGGGATGAGGAGGAGTCGTGAAGGAGTATCTGCTCAGCATCTATCAGCCCGATGACAGGCCGCCGCCGGACAATCTCGACGAGATCATGCGCGATCTGTACGCGCTGAACGACGAGATGCGTGCCGCGGGCGCCTGGGTTTTCGCTGCGGGCCTGCATGCGCCGAGCACCGCCACCGTGGTGCGCGCCCAAGGCGACGACGTGCTCGTCACCGACGGCCCATATATCGAAACCAAGGAGCACATCGGCGGATTCACCGTCATCCAGGCGGCCGATCTGGACGAGGCGCTCGACTGGGGCAAGAAGATGGCCGCCGTGATCACCCTGCCGATCGAGGTCCGGCCGGTGGCCGATCATTGAACACCGGCGCCGCGATCGCGGCCGTATTCACCGAACACTACGGCCGCGCGGTCGCCAGCCTGATCCGCGTCTTCGGCGATATCACCATCGCCGAAGACGCGGTGCAGGACGCGTTCACTGTCGCCGTACAGCGCTGGCCGACCGATGGACTCCCGCCGAGCCCGCCGGGCTGGATCATCACGACCGCGCGCAACCGAGCCATCGATCGCCTGCGGCGCGAGGCATCTCGCGATGACCGCCATGCCGAGGCCGCACTTCTGCACGCCGACAACGAACCCGACGATATGAGCGCCGTCCAAGACGACCGTCTCCGCCTGATCTTCACCTGCTGCCACCCGGCACTGTCGCTGAATGCCCAAGTGGCACTGACATTGCGACTAATCGGCGGTCTCACCACACCTGAAATCGCCCACGCCTTCCTGACTTCCGAATCGACCATGGCGCAACGGCTCGTCCGTGCCAAGGGCAAGATCCGCGACGCCCGCATCCCCTACCGAGTCCCCCGCGACGCCGACCTACCGGCCCGCCTGCGCGCCGTCCTGGCCGTCATCTACCTGATCTTCACCGAGGGCCATACCGCCACCTCCGGTGATCAGCTGGTTCGAACCGACCTGTGCGCCGAGGCAATCCGCTTGGGGCGCTTACTCATCGAGCTGATGCCCGACGAGCCGGAGGTACTCGGGCTGCTCGCACTGATCCTGCTCACCGAATCGCGTCGAGCCGCCCGCACCGCACCGGACGGGTCGCTCGTGCCGCTGCCCGAGCAAGACCGTCAGCGCTGGGACCGCACCCTCATCACCGAGGGACATGCCCTCGTCCGAGAGTGCCTGCGGCGCAACCAACCCGGCCCCTACCAGATCCAAGCCGCAATCAACGCCGTGCACGCCGACGCCCCCGATCCGGAATCCACCGACTGGCAACAAATCCTGCGACTCTACGACCAATTGGCCGCCATAGCACCGAGCCCAGTGGTGGCGCTGAACCGCACGGTCGCGGTCGGTGAAGTCCAGGGTCCTGATGCGGCGCTCACGCTGCTCTCTGAAATCGACCTGCCGAATCACCATCTGTACCACGCGATCCGCGCCGACCTCCTCCGCCGACTCGGTCGCACCGCAGAGGCAATTCAGGCCTACGACGCCGCCATCGCCTACACAGAAAACATCGCCGAACAGACCTTTCTACGGCGGCGCAGGGATGAGCTCGCCTCAGCCAACTGATGCCGAGCATTGCAGAAGATGACCACCGACTGGCGAGTAGTTCATTCGCCGCGGAGTTCTAGGGTTCATACGATGCCTGATGCGCTCATCCTGAGGGGGCCGGTGGATCGGGCGGCGATCGCGCGCCGCCTGGCACCTGCAGCGCTTTAACGACCTATCCAAGCTGTACAGATTTCTGTACAGTAGAGACATGCGCCCAATGACCTACACCGAAGCCAGAGCCAAGCTAGCCGATGTTCTCGACACCGCAACCGAAGATATGGAAGAGGTCGTGATCACCCGCGCCGGACATGCACCCGCCGTGGTGATCGCCCTCAGCGAGTACGAAGCGCTAAAAGAGACCGCTTACTTATTGGGCAGCCCCGCGAATGCGCGGCGCCTCGAGTCTGCAATTGCCGCATACCGGGCCGGCGGTGGGACACCGCGCGAACTGGCCGATGTACCTGACGATGACGACGAGCCAGCACCCAAGCCTGCCCAGAAAGCCCGCAAGGCGGCGAAGACAGCCAAATCTCCAAGGGCAAGGCGGTGAAGGCGAGCCAGTGAAACTCACCTTCATGGACGAGGCATGGGAAGACTACCAATGGTTCCTGGCAAACGACCGAAGAACGTTGCGGCGTATCAACACTCTGATCGAGGACATCAAACGCAACGGATATGAGGGTATCGGCAAGCCGGAACCGTTGCGCCACAATCTGTCTGGGCTCTGGTCGCGTCGCATCACCGGCGAGCATCGCATTGTGTACAAGATCGACGAAGGTACGGCGGTCATCTTCGCATGTCGCTACCACTACGGCGAGTAGCGAGCCCATGAAAGCGCGCCGATTGATCGGCGGTGATCACTGCCGAACTGCGTCAACTGATCACCGCCAACCGAGCGCTCAATGTTTGCGCACCACCCGCTCGCCCTGTCCGGGCTTCCAGATGGTGATGTCCAGGTGATCGTCGGTGACCTCGACGGTGGAGGCACTGGTCAGGTCGGCGGTGTAGAAGTGGTCGAATTCTTGGCCGCGGATGTCGAAGCCGGTTTCGTCGAACAGTTGCTGGGCGAAGCGGGCGTGGACTTCCTTGTCGGGGAGGTCGATGACGGTGCCGAAGAGCTTTGCGTCACCGTCGCCGACTTGGGTGTCGACGGTTGCGGTGTGCAGGCAGAAGCGCGGGTCGCGGGCGAGATCCTTGAATTTGGTGGTGTTCGGCATGCCCGCGATTACCAGCATGCCCTCGAAGATTCGCGGTTCTATGGGGCTGATGCGGGGGAAGCCGTCGGAGCGCAGGGTGCCGAGCATGCAGAGATTGCCGGTGGCCTGGTGTCGACGAGTGAAGACGGTGGCGATGCGTGGCGCTTCTTCGGTGAACTGGCTCCATGTGGTCATGGGATCGACGGTACGAGCAAAACTTGACACCTTCTGTCAGGTTTTATGGCTAATCTCGAATCATGCGAGCGAGTCGACTGGTGCAGCTGTTATTGCTGCTCCAGACCCGCGGCCGGACCACCGGGCCGGAGCTGGCGCGCGAGCTGGAGGTGTCGGTGCGCACGGTGTATCGCGATATCGAGGCGCTGTCCGCCGCGGGCGTACCGATCTATAGCGAACCGGGTCGGACCGGCGGCGTGCGGCTCGTCGACGGGTACCGCACCCGGTTGACCGGTCTCACCACCGAGGAAGCCGATGCGGTACTGCTCGCCGGACAACCCGCGGCCGCTGCCGATCTCGGACTCGGCACGGTATTGGCGACCGCGCAGCTCAAAGTGCTCGCCGCACTGCCACCCGAATTACGCGGCCGGGCAACACGAATCGCGGAGCGTGTCCACGTGGACGCGCCGGGCTGGTTCCATCGCCCCGACGAAACACCAACGCTCGCAGTGGTTGCCGATGCCTTGTGGCACGACAGGCGGCTCGATATCCGGTATCAGCGCAAGGATCGAGCCGTGGAACGCCGCTTGGATCCACTCGGCCTCGTATTGAAAGCCGGGACTTGGTATCTCGTCGCACGGGACGGATCAGCCATCCGCTCCTATCGCGTCAGCCGTATCGCCTCGGCCGAGCAGGTCGGCGAATCCTTCACGCGGCCAGACGATTTCAACCTCGCCGAGCATTGGTCGGAGTCGGCCGACGATTTCGCCCGATCGATGCTGCGAGTGCGGGCTCGCTGCCGGATCGCGGCCGCCCAGCTGCGACTGCTCCGGCTGATGAACGAGCCCGCCGCGGTCGCCGAGGCGATGGCATCGGCCACCGAACCGGACGCCGAGGGCTGGGTCGAAGTGACCATTCCCTCGGAGTCCTACGAGGTTCTGGCGGGGGCGATCCTGCCGCTCGGCGAGTTCTGCGAGGTTCTCGACCCGCCGGAATTCCGCGACCGGCTCGCCGCGACGGCCTTCGCTATGGCCGAACGCTACCGAGGCCCGCACGGCCCCTGACTTGCGCAAGCCGCACGGTCGCCACCACGCTCAGCGCAGCGAGCGGAAGAACGCGCGCACATCGTCGGTCAGCAGGTCCGGTGCTTCCATCGCGGCGAAGTGACCGCCCCGGTCGTACTCCGTCCAGCGCACGATGTTGTGCTGCTGCTCCGCGAGTACGCGAATGGAATTGTCACCGGCGAATACCGCGGACGCAGTCGGCACGCCGGAATTCCGCGCAGGCATCCCCCACGAGTCCCCCTCCCCGTACAGCCGGATCGAGGAGACGAAGGTCCTGGTGAACCAGTAGAGGCTGACATTGGTCAGCAGCGCGTCGCGATCCACCGCCTCGTCGGGCAACTCGAGCGCGGGATTGGTCCAGCGCTGAAAGAGATCCACGATCCAGGTCAGCAAACCGGCGGGCGAATCGTGCATGCCGATCGCCAGGGTTTGCGGACGCCCCGCCTGCACCATCGCATAGCCGAACCGGGTGTAGCTCTCGCTTCCGGTGAGTTTGTCCAGCTTCGCCAGATCCTCCGGGCCGTACTCCGGTTCCGTACCGCCGGCGCTCCAGGACGGCAGCGTGATCGGCCCGTTCACATGGATGCCGAGCACATGGTCGGTGGCGATCCGTCCCAGTTCGGTCGAGACGAAGAAGCCCGCGTCGCCGCCCTGCGCCCCGTACCGGTCGTAGCCGAGCCGGGCCATCAACTTCGCCACCACCTGCGCGAACTGCTCGGTCGAACCGTCCCCGACCTTCGGCCCGGGCTCCGAGAAGGCGAATCCGGGCAATGACGGAATGACCAGATGGAACGCATCGGCCGGATCACCGCCGTGGGCTCGCGGATCGCTCAAAGGTCCGATCACATCGAGGAATTCGATGAACGAGCCGGGCCAGCCATGGCTCAGTACCAGCGGCACGGCATCGGGTTCGGGCGAGCGGACGTGCAGGAAGTGCACCCGCTGCCCGTCGATATCGGTGACGAACTGCGACAGCTCGTTCAGCCGCGCTTCGACTGCGCGCCAGTCATATTCGGACCGCCAGTAATCGGCGAGCTCCTTCATATACGAAATCGACGCGCCCCTGTCCCAACCGCCGCCCGGGATTTCATCCGGCCACAAGGTATTCGCCAGCCGGGCGTGCAGATCGTCGATCTGGGCCTGGGGGATCTCGATGTGGAAGGGGCGGATGTCCTGTTCGGTGCTCATGAAAGCGACGGTATGACCTCCTTAGGACAGGATCGTTCCTAAGCATCTGACATTCTGGATTTCGTGTTGGAAACCTCGGCGCGCCTGCTCAAACTGCTCGCCCTGCTGCAGACCCACCGCGACTGGACCGGGACCGAACTCGCCGAACGACTCGGCGTCACCGGCCGCACGGTCCGCCGCGATGTGGATCGGCTGCGTGAACTCGGCTACCCGGTGCACGCCACACAGGGCACCGCTGGCTATCGGCTCGGCGCCGGGGCCGCACTGCCGCCGCTGCTGCTCGATGACGAGGAGGCCGTTGCGGTGGCGGCCGGGCTGCGCAGCGCCTCCGACGGCACGGTCGCGGGCATCGAGGAGGCATCGCTGCGCGCGCTCACCAAACTCGAGCAGGTGCTGCCGCCGCGCCTGCGCCACCGGGTCCGCACGCTGCGTGGCGCGACAGTCCGGGTCGGGACGCCCGACGCAACGGTCGAACCGGACACCTTGATGGCCGTCGCCGAGGCCTGTCAACGGCACGAGCGCTTGCGCTTCGACTATCGCGCACACAGCGGTGCTACCACCCGTCGTACGGTGGAGCCGCACAGCCTGGTGCACTTCAGCAGGCGCTGGTACCTCGTCGCCTGGGATGTCGATCGCGATGACTGGCGCACGTTCCGAGCCGACCGCATCTCGCCACGAACCCCAACCGGCCCGCGCTTCACTCCGCGCGAACTTCCGGAAGGCGATGTCGCGGCCCACCTTTCGCTGCGACTGTCCTCGCGGGCTTGGCCGCATCAAGCAATTGCCCTGCTGCACAAATCCGCCGAGGATGCCGCGGCGAATGTCTGGCCCGGTATGGGCGTCATCGAAGCAGTCGACGACCACAGCTGCCAACTGCACGTGGGGGCGGATTCGCCGGAGGCGCTGGTCTGGATTATCACCTCGGTCGATATCGACTTCACACTGCTCAGCGGCCCACCCGAACTCGCCGCGGCCATTCGTGCCCAAGCCGACCGCTGCACCGCCGCGCTACAGAACTTCGACTGCACGAATCGACCAGCCCGGCACCGGGATCCGACGCCGGGCTGGAGCGAGTTCAGCTGACAATCGCGAACAGCACCGCCGCGACCGCGAAGCTGACCACCGAGAGCACAGTTTCGAGCACCGTCCAGGTCTGCAGTGTCTGCTTCACCGTCAGGTTGAAGTACTTCGAGATGATCCAGAAGCCACCGTCGTTCACATGGCTGAGGATGATCGACCCCGCCGCGATCGCCATCGCGATGAGTGCAATGGCCATCTGCGAATAGCCGTGCCCGGTTACCAGCGGCGCGACAATGCCGCCGGTGGTCACGATGGCAACGGTGGCCGAGCCCTGTGCGATCCGCAGACCGCAGCTGATGATGTACGCGAGCACGATCACCGGCAGACCGGCGGCCGACATGGTGTCGGCGAGTGCGGTGCCGATTCCGGTGGCGGAGATGACCTTTCCGAAGAACGCACCCGCACCGACCACCAGCAGGAGCATGCCGACTGGCTTCAGCGATTCCGCGGTGAGCGTACTGAGCTCCTGCACGCTGGAACCGCGCCGCACACCGAGCAGATAGAACGCGACGAGCACGGCGATCAACAGCGCCACGGCAGGTGTGCCGAGAAAGGTCAGCACCTGCAGCAGCCGCGAATCCTTGTCCAGCCATTGGCTGCCGAAGGTCGCACCGAGGATGAGCACCAGCGGAATCGCGATAATGCCGCCGATGAGCCCGACCGCTGGCGGGCGGGTTTCGGTGCGGACAGTCTCCGGATCGGTTGCGGTGCCCGGACCTTCGCCCTTCGCCGCGGACTCGGCCTCCGGCCGCACCAAGAACTCGGCAGGCACCTCGACCTGTACCCGCTTGCCGATGTAAGTGCCCCACACGATGCCCGCGGCGATGAAACCCGGTAAGCCGCAGACGAATCCCATGATGATCAGCCATCCCAGGCTCACCCCGAGCAGTCCACCCAGTGCCACCGGACCCGGATGCGGCGGCAGAAACGCGTGGGTCATGGACAGACCGGCCAACATCGGCATGGCGTACAGCACCAGCGATCGCCCACCGCGCTTGGCGGCCACATAGATCAGCGGCGCGAGCACGAAGATGCCGATATCGAAGAAGACCGGGATGCCGAAGATGAGCCCGAGCAGACCCATCGCGACCGGTGCGCCCTTCTCACCGAAGATGCTCAGCAGCTTGCCGGTCAAAACATCCGCACCACCGGAGCGTTCGAGAATCGCGCCGAGCACCGTGCCGAGGCCGATGATGACCGCGATATGCCCGAGGATGCCGCCGAAACCGGTCTCCAGCAGCGAATCACCGGGCTTGATCGCCGTACCGACGATCTTCGACACCGGTAGTCCGGCGGCGAGCGCCAGCCCGAGTCCGGTGAGCAGCAGCGCGATGAACGGCTCCAGCTTGACCTTGATAATGGCGAACAGCAGTACGGCAATCGCGAGACCGCACAGCACCAGCAATCCGGGTGTGGTGGTGCGCAGCCAGTCGACAGTGGTGCCCATGTGGGTACCTCTCAATTCATGGATCGAACGAATGACGCCGCACGCGAGGCGATTTCGGACCATCGGCCCGCGGCGACGTCGGATGGGGCCACGACATCGGTACCCGCGGTCACGGCCACGGCTCCGTTGGCGAGGAATTCGGCGGCATTGCCCGCATTGACGCCCCCGGAAGGAATCAGCGCCACATCAGGGAAGGGACCGCGCAGGTCTTTCAAATAGCCGGGACCGAGTGCCCTGGCGGGGAAGATCTTCACCGCGGCGGCGCCGAGGTCGAGTGCGGTCAGCACCTCGGTGGGCGTGAAAGCGCCCATGACGACCGGAATGTCGCGTGCGGCCGCGACGGCCGCGACCTCCGCGCGCACACCGGGCGTGACGAGGAACCGTGCACCGTTGTCGATCGCGGCCGCGGCCTGATCGGCATGCAGTACGGTTCCGACGCCGACGACAGCAGCGGGAGCCGTCGCGGCGATACGCAGGTAATCGAGCACACCCGGCGTCGTGAAGGTGAGTTCCAAGGTGCGAATCCCGGAGCGCGCCAGCGCATCCGCGAGCGCCAATGGATCCGGAATCTCCGGCGCCCGCACCACAGTCAGCACGCGGTCGGCGCGCATGACTTCCAGAGCGCTCGTGGCGTTCAATATGTCTCCTTCCGCGTGGCATCCATGCGCAGCGCGCGGCCGGCGAGCTTGCCGGTGGGCGCACCGTTCTCGATGGCGAATTCGCCGTTGACCAGCACGTGCTGAATGCCGCGCGCCTGCTGCTTCGGGTTGTCGAAGGTCGCGGTATCGGTGATCGTCGATGGGTCGAACAGCACGAGATCGGCTGCGTACCCGGTGAATACGTGTCCGCGGTCGCTCAGCCGCAGCCGCTCGGCGGGCCGACCGGTGAGGTGGTGCACGCACTCCTCGAGCCCGAGCACACCGAGTTCGCGAACGTAATGGCCCAGATAGCGCGGGAAGGTGCCCCAGGCGCGCGGATGCGGCCGACCACCGACGAGCAGTGCGTCACTGCCGCCCATATGCACCGGGTGCACCATGATCGCGCGCACGTTCTCCTCGTGCCCGACGTGCTGCAGAATGGTGGTGGCCAACTGATCTCTGCGCAGCAGGTCGAAGAACACCGCGACGGGTGCGCGATCGGCATCGGCCGCGATTTCCGCGACGGTCTTACCGACGTACTGCCCCAGCTCCGCATTGGCGACACCGCTGATTTGAATGGTCTCCCATTCGACCGTGACGCCGTGGCAGCCGTCGGAACCATTCACGTTCACGTCCAACGTGATTCGCGCGCGCATCCCGGGATCATCGATGCGAGCTAATGCCGCATCCGGGCCACCGGACATCGCCCAGCTCGGCAGCAGCGCCGAAAGTGTCGTGGAGCCGGGGAGGTACGGATACGTGTCGAGGGTGATATCGCACCCTTCGGCCCGGGCGGCATCGATCAGCGCCAGGAATTCCGCTGCGCGCCCGCGGTTCACGCCGAAGTTCATGGTCGCGTGGGTGAGATGCAGCGCGCACCCGGTGCTGCGAGCCAGGCCGATCATCTCGGCGTATGCCGCCAACGCGCCCTTACCGTAAGAGCGCGTATGCGGCGCATAGAACCCGCCGTATTCCGCGACGATCTCGCACAGCGCCGCCAATTCCCCGGTGTCCGCGTACATTCCGGGCGTATATGTGAGCCCGCTGGACATGCCGACCGCACCCTCGCGCAGTCCCTGCGCGAGCAGGTCCCGCATCCGCCGGATCTCCGCCACCGTCGCAGGCCGCTGCTCGCTACCGACGACCAGCAGCCGCAGCGTGCCCTGCGGTACGAGATACGCGGCGTTCGGTGTTATGCCCTGATCGAGCCGGTCCAGATACTCCGCGACCGTGCGCCAGGAGAAGTCCAGATCGGTGGGATTGCCGTTCCATCCGGCGATCTGACGCCGCAGTACCGCCAGCGTGGCGTCATCGATCGGGGCATACGAAAGCCCGTCCTGTCCGATGACCTCGGTGGTGACGCCCTGGCTGATCTTCGGGAAATGACCGGGCTCGGTGAGCAGATGCAGATCGGAGTGCGCGTGCATATCGATGAAGCCGGGGGCGAGCACCGAACCGGGCGCGTCGATGAACCGGGCCGCCTCGGTGATCGTTCGCGGGTCGGCGATAGTGCTGATCCGTCCCCGATCGATGCCGACATCGGCGCGGAAGCGTGGCGCTCCGGTGCCGTCTATGACATCGATATCGCGAAACACTAAGTCCGTCATGGCCACTCGTCAGAAGAAGGTGTGGACGAGATCGACAACACGTGGCCGTTCCGCATCGGCGTCATCGACGACCGGGATCAACCGCCACTTGTCGAACGCGGTGCAGGGATGCGACAGACCGAGCCGCACCACACTGCCGACCGGCAGGTCACCGGCGGCACCGCCCGGCAGCCGCAGGAACGTGTGCTGATCGTTGAGCGCACTGACATGTGCCGCCGGATTCAACGAACCTTCCGGTCCCGCAACGAATTGCGGGACCGGAAGCCCCTCATCGAATGGCAGATCACGCTTACCGGCGTCCAGCAGCGCGAGTTCTGCCTCGGGTCGCGAAACGGTCCGCGCCCAGCCGTGCATCGCCGAGCGCAGCGGTCGTTCGCTGCGTGGCGCGGCCAGCGGCGAAATGCCCGCGTAGAAGCCGTCGTCGTGAATGATGTACGCACCGGAGCGCAGTACCACTGTGGTCGGAACACCTTGCTCGTCGGCGAGTCCGGCCAGACATTCGACGACCAGATCCGGAAAGGCGCTGCCGCCCGCGGTGACGATCGCGTCTTCCGGATAGTGTCCGGCCGCGGCGAGTTCGCGGTGCAGGCGGGCGATTTCGTCCAGATAGCGCCGGACAGCGGCGATCCCGTCCGGGGTGCGATCATGCGCGAGCGCACCCTCATAACCGCCGACTCCGGCCAGGGTCAGTCGCTCGGCGCGGCCGACTGCCTCGGCAATCGCATGCGCCTGTTCGACCGTGCGTGCGCCGGTACGCCCGTGCGGCCCACCGAGTTCGACGATCACCCGAATTCGCACATCACCCGTCAGGTGCTGCTCCATCAGCGCGACGGTCTCGACACTGTCGACCCAGCAGAAGAATTCGAACTCCGGATCCCGTGCGGATTCCGCGGCGACCCAGCGCAATCCGACCGGATCGACGAGTGCATTGGCCAGCACGATCCGTCCGACTCCGAACGACCGGGCCACCTGTACCTGCCACACGGTGGCGAAGGTGATCCCCCAGCACCCGGCGGCCAACTGCTGCGCCCACAGCTGCGGAGCCATGGTGGTCTTCCCGTGCGGCGCCAGGCGCACACCCGCGGCCGCGGCCCAATCCGCCATTACCGCGACATTCGCCGCGACGGCCGCGCGGTCGACGGTCAATACCGGGGTTTCGAACTCGTCGAGGTGCGGTGCGGTGTCCAGGAAGTCGCGAACCGTGCGTCCCCAAGCCGCGGGCGGCAGACCTTTGTGCTCGGGTCCGAGCGTCCGATCCGCCAGTGCGGCAACGGCTTTCTCATCGATAGCCATGTCGCTCCTTCCCGCGGAATCTTCTCCGCCGAATCATATCGCTCAGGCATTGCATATTTTGCAACGCTTGTTGCACATCGTGTTTTGTGTGGCTATTCTGCACTGGATGGCCGATGGCCGCAAGGGCAGAAGGGAGATCGATGTGACGTGGCCTACTACGTCGCTCCGCCCGCGGGCGGTGACCATCGGTGAGGGGCTCGCCGTGCTGGTGGCGCGTCCCGGTCCGCTGGAGAACTCGGAGAACTTCGAGCGAACCGCGGGCGGCGCCGAGGCGAATGTGGCCACCGTGCTCACTCAGCTCGATGTGGACGCCGGGTGGATTTCCCGGGTCGGCGATGACGGATTCGGCCGGTATCTCACCGGACACCTCGCGGCACGCGGCGTGGATGTGTCGGCGGTTGTCATCGATCCCGCACGCCCCACCGCCGTGTATGTGAAGGAGCGCGGCAGCGGCTCGGGCAAGGCGACCGATCTGGCCGATGGAGCCAGCCGCATGCTGTACTACCGCACCGGCTCCGCCGCCAGCGCGCTGTCCACCGCCGATCTGACGGCGGCGGCCGGACTGCTCGAACGCACCGACCTCGTGCACTTCACCGGAATTACCACCGCGCTCTCGGAATCCGCGACCCGCCTCACGGAAACCCTTGTCGCACTTCCCCGCCGCGGCAAGCTGGTGAGCTTCGATCTGAATTACCGTCCGGCGCTGTGGGCGGGGCGCGTCGAGCAGGCCGCTGAGGTGCTGGCTCGTCATGTACGCGGCTGCGATGTGGTGTTCCTCGGCGCCGACGAGGCGGATGCGGTCTTCGGCACCGACGATGCCGACCGACTGCGCGCACTGTTCCCCGAGCCGGAACACTTGGTGGTCAAGAACAATGAGCATTCGGTGACCGGATTCTCCGGAACCGAGCGCGTCGAAGTGCCCGCGCTGGAACTCGAGATCACCGAGCGAATCGGTGCCGGTGATGCCTTCGCGGGCGGATATCTGGCCGCCCTGCTACACGGACGCCCCCTGGAGCAGCGGCTGCGCTTCGGGCATCTGTGTGCCGCCGCCGCGCTGACCGGCACCGGTGATGTCGCGGAATTGCCTTCACCCGATGCGCTGGAAGCATTGGCGATACTCGACGAGTCCGCCTGGGGGCGCGTGCATTACAGCAGAGATGTCGTAGCAGAGAATGTGGCGTCATGAGCGAGCGAATCGAAGCCACAGCGCCCATGGCGATGACGGAGCCGAGCGCCGGCGAGGCGCAGTCATGAGCCAGAGTTTGTTGCGTGCCCTGACGATCCTGCTGTCGCTCGGGGAGGATGCGCGCTCGCTCGATCAGCTGGCCGGTGAACTCGGCGTGCACAAGTCCACGGTGCTACGGCTGCTGCAGACCATGGAATCGCAGCGCTTCGTCACCCATGACAGTCAGCACCAATACGTTCTCGGCTCCCGGCTTTTCGAACTCGCCAACCGCGCCTTGGAACAGCGTGATGTTCGCACCCTCGCCCGCCCGCACCTGAGCGCACTGAATTCCGCTACCGGACAGACGGTTCACCTCGCCACCTACGAATCCGGCGACGCCATCTACATCGACAAATTCGACGCGATCCAGAGCGTGCGCATGTATTCCCGCATCGGCCGACCCGCCCCGCTGCACTGCACAGCCGTCGGGAAGGTGCTCGTCGCCGCACAGCCGCGCACGGAATGGCGCGCGATCGCCGAGCGCCTCGACTACCGCAAGTTCACCGACCGCACCATCCGCACCCCGGAGCGCTATCTGGAAGAGCTGGAACTCGTTGCGACACAGGGCTATGCGGAAGATCACGAGGAACACGAGAGCTTCGTCAACTGCATCGGCGTCCCGGTGCGCAATGGCACCGGGACGGTGGTCGCCGCGGTCTCGATGTCGGTGCCGGACATGCTGCTCGACCACGACCAGGTATTGGCGGAGCTGCCGCGGGTCCGCGCGGCGGCCGATGCCATCTCTGCCGAACTCGGCTGGACTCCCGGCCGCACCGCAACGAAAGGCCAGTTATGAGTGAGAAAATCGCCATCCGCACCACCGACGCCCCCGCACCCGCGCACACTTTCTCCCAGGGCGTGCGCAAGGGCCCGTTCGTGCAGGTCTCGGGCCAGGGTCCGGTCGACCCGGCGACCAATGAGTACCTCTTCCCCGGCGACGTTGCCGCCCAGACGATTCGGACGCTGCAGAATGTCAAGGCGATCGTCGAGGCGAGCGGCGCCACCTTCGACGATGTGGTGATGCTGCGCGTCTACCTGACCAAGCGCGAGGACTTCGCCGTCATGAACGACGCCTACGGCGAGTTCGTCACCGCCAACACCACCGGCGACGTATTACCGAGCCGCACAACGGTATTCACCGGCCTGCCGCGGGAGGAAATGCTGGTCGAGATCGATGCGGTCGCCATCTTGTCGGCGTAACTAGCCGGAGTTGCGCAGCGCGGTGGCGAGTCCGTTCATGGTCAGCAGGATGCCGCGTTTGACGAGTTCGGAATCGTCGCCCGCCCGCAGCCTGCGCAGCAACTCGACCTGCATCTGGTTCAGCGGCTCCAGGTACGGGAAGCGGTTGTGGATCGATTCCGCCAGTGACGGGTTGTCGGCGAGCAGGTGCTCATTGCCGGTGATGGCGGCGTGCATGCGGATGGTGCGGGCGTGCTCGTCGCGGATCATTCCGAAGATGTGCTCGCGCAAGGCCACATCATCGACGAGTTCGGCGTACCTGGCCGCGATATCCAGATCGCTCTTGGCCATGACCTGGGCCAGATTCGACAGCACCGTCCGGAAGAACGGCCAGCGGCGATAGAGGTCCGAAAGAATCGCCAAGCGGTTGGGATCGCCGCCGACCCACTCCTCCAGCGCCGCACCGGTCCCGTACCAGCCCGGCAGCATGACGCGGGCCTGACTCCACGACATCACCCACGGAATGGCCCGCAGATCGTTCACCGAATTCGTCGGCTTGCGGGAGGCGGGACGACTGCCGATATTCAGATCGCCGACCTCGGCGACCGGCGTGGACTGCCGGAAATACTCGACGAATCCCGGGGTTTCGTGCACGAGCCGCGCATAGGCCGCACGAGCGCGCGCCGCCAGATCGTCCATGAGGTCATAGGACGGCTCGGCATCGGGACCGAGCCCCTCCACATCGAGCAGCGTCGACTCCAGGGTGCCCGCGATCAACGACTCCAGATTGCGATGCGCCGCACCGGATTCGGCGTACTTGGCCGCGATCACCTCACCCTGCTCGGTCAACCGCAGCGAACCCCGCACGGCGCCGACGGGCTGGGCGAGAATGGCGTCATAGCTGCGCCCGCCACCACGACCGACCGTGCCGCCGCGACCGTGGAAGAGCCGCAGGCGAATTCCGGTCTTGCGCGCCACCTCGACCAGATCCAGCTCCGCCCGGTAGAGCGCCCAATTGGCGGCCAGATACCCACCGTCCTTATTGGAATCGGAGTATCCGAGCATTACCTCCTGCCGCATTCCCTTGGCGGCCACCAGCTCTCGATACACCGGAACATCCAGCACCGCGGACAGGGTCGCCGCACCGGCACCCAGATCCTCGATGGTCTCGAACAGCGGCACGATATTCACCGGGCAGCTCGGCGGCCCATCGGGCTCACCGGGATCGAGCAGCCCGCCCTCCTTCAACAGCAGCGCCGCCTCCAGCATGTCGCTGACCGAGGTGCACATGCTGATGATGTAGTTCGGCACCGCCTCGACGCCGAAGGTGACGACGACATCCCGTGCGGCACGGACGATATCGAGCTCCTTGGCGGCGAGTTCGCTGAGCCGCGCATGCGGGCCGAGCAGCGGACGACGGGTACGCAACTCGGCGGCGAGCAGCTCCACCCGCTCCGGCTCGGCGAGACTCGCGTAGTCCTGATGCACACCCGCCCATGCCAGCAGCTCGGTGACGACCTGTTCGTGCACCTCCGAGTTCTGGCGCATATCCAGGCCCTGCAGGTGAAATCCGAATGTCTCGACGGCATATCGCAGTGCGGCCAGCCGATCGTCGGCGAGCAGACCGTCACCGCTGGCCCGCATCGAGGCGTCCACGGCGTCCAGATCGTCGAGTACCGCCTGCGGGGTCGCGTATGCCGGTGCACCCATGTCCAGCCCGTCCGCGGGCAATTCGCCGAGCGCGGCAAGTGCCGACGCCGACAGGCGCGCCCGAATCCGGTGCAGCGCACGGCGATACGGCTCATCGGAATGCGTCGCGGGATCGGGATAACCGGCCTCGGCCAGTGCGGCCACCTCCGGTGTCACCGGCACCAGTCGCGCCGATTGCGACAGCGACTTCTCCAGCTCCACCAGCTCGTGCAGGTACCGTCCGAATGCCACCGCCGACGCTTGCGACGCCGCCTGACGCACGACATCCGCTGTCACATAAGGATTTCCGTCACGATCGCCGCCGATCCACGATCCGGGGCGCAAAATCGGCCGCGGCAGCAATTCCGCGCCCGGCCACCGGGACCGCAGCGCCGCCCGAACTTCCGCATTGATCGCCGGAATAACGTCGAAGAGCGTGATGTCGTAGTAGCGCAGACCGACCGAGATCTCGTCCTGAATCCGCAGGCGCTGCAATCGAATCAGCGCGGTGCGCCACAGCGAGAGTACCTGGCGGCGGATCCGCAGCTCCAGATCCGCACGTGCCCGCTCGGTTTCGGTATAGCGCTGCCGCAATCGCATCAACTCGGTAATGCGGGTCTGCACATCGAAGACGGTGCGGCGCCGGGTTTCGGTCGGATGTGCGGTGATCACCGGCGATACCAGGGCGTCGGCGAGCAGATCGGCGACCTCGGCGCCGTCGAGGGCCGCAGCGTCCAGTTTGCGGTAGGTCGCCGCCAAGGAGGAATCCTGCGGGGGCTCCCCCGCCGCCTCATGCGCCGCGCGCCGCCGATCGCGCTGGATATCCTCGGCCAGATTCGCCAGCAGCACGAAATAGGTGAACGCGCGGATCAGCGGCAGCGCGACCGCGATCTCGACGCCGTCCAGCATCTCCGCCACCGCGCTGCGCTCGACCTCCTCGCGCCGCACCCGGAACGCCTCGATCCGCACCCGCTCGATCAGGTCGAAGACCTCGGGGCCCTCGTGATCGCGGATGGTGTCGCCGAGGACGCCGCCAAGGAAGCGGATGTCATCGCGCAGTGGCCGGGTCGCATCCTGTTCCGTCTCGATCCGCGCTTGGGTCATGATTTCGACCCTAGTGCCAGGTGCGACCTGGTTGGCGGTGACATTCGCCTCGGGCGGTTCGCGAGAATCAGCCGAGCAGCTGGGAGAACCGCAGGTGGTTGCCCCACGGATCGCGGAAACCGCAGTCGCGGACGCCGTACGGTTGGGTGATCGGCTCCTGATCGACATCGACACCAGCGTCGCGCAGCCGGGCGAAGGTGTCGTCGACGGCCTCGGTGGTGAAGATCAGGGTGCCCTGCGCACCGCTGGCCAGCCTGGCCTCGGCGGCCTCTCGAGCGGCCTCGTTCGGGTTCATCCCAGGGTTCTCCAGGATGAATTCGATACCCGGCTGCGACGCGGGTCCGACGGTCAACCAGCGACCGCCCGGAAACGGCATATCCTGGCGAACCTCGAAGCCGATGACATCGCGGTAGAACTCCAGCGCCTTGTCCTGGTCGCCGACCAGCACCGCGACGTGGGTGAGAGTGAAATCCTTGCCGTTGCTCATTTGATATCTCCTAGTCTCGAGCGGTATCACCAGCAAAGACGGCGAGTGCTTCCGGAATTCATCGGTGATCCCGCGAAAACATTCGATCTCGGTGAATCGCTCACAGCCCCCGCAGCACCGCATCGCGCCGCTCGGTTTCCTCCGGGCCGGTGCGGTTGAACTCGTCGCACAACCGCTGCGCCCGGATGCGCTCGGCCACCAACTCCGGATCGCTGTCCCGGTACAACTCGCCGCGCAGCATCCGTTTCTTTTGCTCGCCCACGAGCGCCAGGTCAGCCGACCTCGCTCGGTTGCCTGCGCGGTGCGGACAGCCGCTGGACGAGCACCTGTTCGAGCAGTGCGACGAGCACCTCTTTTACCGATCCCCGGTCTCGCGCATCACATTCCAGGATGGGGATCCACTCGTCGAGCTCGAGTGCCTCCCGAACCTCGTCGAGTTCGAAGTGCTCGCCCTCTTCGAATCGGTTGACCACCACCACGAATGGCGTGTTGTGCTCTTCGAAGTAGTCGAGCACCGGATAGCAGTCCTGGACCCGGCCCGTGTCCACCACGATCACCGCGCCGAGCGCGCCGTCGACCAAGTCGTCCCATAGGAAGACGAAGCGGTCCTGGCCGGGGGTACCGAACAGGTACAGGATCAGCGAGCTGTCGAGGGTGATGCGGCCGAAGTCGAGGGCGACGGTGGTCTCGGTCTTATCCGCGCGCCGCCCCGGATCGTCCACGCCGATGGCGACCTCGGTCATCGCCGCCTCGGTCACCAGCGGTTCGATTTCGGAGATCGCGCCGATGAATGTTGTTTTGCCGACACCGAATCCGCCGCTGATCACGATCTTGACCGACGAGGGCATCGACCGCTCGGCCGGTGGTGTCCGATCTTCAGAGTGCCCGTACAAGGTCCCTGATCCTCTCGATGGCTGCGGTGGAAAGTTCTAGGGCGTCCCGGACCGAAACATGCCCGGCGGCCGCGAGATCGCTGACAATCACCTTCGCGACGCCCACCGGAACGTGCAGCGCCGTCCCGATTTCGGCGATGGAATGCGGCTGCTGGCACAGCCGGACAACGGTGCGCTGTTCGAAGTGCAGCGGCGCGGACAGCGCGGCGGGCAGTGCCCGCACCAGTGTTTCGATGCGCAGCCCGTCGATCAATGGCGTGGTGCGTCCCGCTGTGACGACGAACGGGCGTACGAATCGGTCATCGAGGTCCCGCTCGTCCGGACTGCCTTTCGGCGACCGACCGGCCGCGAGCCAGCCGAAAGTTTGGTTGACCGGGATCATCCGCGGGTCCGGCAACCGCGGCCGGTATGGATCTCTCATCGGCGCAACGACTCTCGCAATTCCGAAATGAGCGCCGGGTCCAGCAGCGCACCGGCCCGTTCGGCCAGCACCGCCATCTCATAGCCCACGAGACCGACATCGCAACCGCCGTCGGCGATGACCCCGAGGCAGCTGCCATCACCGAGGGCGGAGACCAGCAGGAAGCCGCGCTTCATCTCGATCATGATCAGCTTCAGGCCGTCGAATGCGTAACTGCGCGAGGCACTTCGGGCCAGGCTGGACAGCCCCGACACCATAGCCGCCAGTCGATCCGCACCGGTACGGTCCAGGCCCTCCGACATGGCGATGAGCAGGCCGTCGGAGGAAACGGCGACCGTATCGCGGACGCCATCGGTATTGCGGACGAAGTTGGCCAGCATCCAGTTGAAGGTGTGCGGGTCCGCAGCCTGTATATGGGTGGTCATCGAAACTCCTCTGCGGTGGTGGGTGAAGCCGAGGTTTGCGCCAAATCCGTGGCGCGCGGGATGTTTTCGGGCGTCCCGGTTCGTGGCGGGGTGAGAGCGCCGCGCTCATGTCCGGCCCGGAAGGACGAGAGCATGCTGCGAGTTTCGGCCGGTGAGCGATCCGCGACCGGAGCACTCGGCGGCTCAGGAGCGAGAAGCCCTGGTGCGCTGTCACTTCCGATGTCCGCTGGACGTGCTCGCTTGTTGCGTTTGACCAATCCGTTCTTGGTGCGCTGCACCACGGTCCGCGCACTATCGGATTCCGCTGCCGCTGTTACCGTTTCGGGAACCAGCCATAGCGATCCGCTGGCCGAAGACGGCGAAGCGGGCTGTGAACCCTTGAATGTGGTTATGCCGTCGATAGGGCGGGCACCGGATCCGTCGGCTGCGGGCACACCGTGCGGGGCTCGGCTGGCACCATCACTTCCGGTAGCGCTGGGCAGCCGGGTCAGCGATCCATTGCTCCCGTCGCGTGTGTATACAAATCCATCGATCCCGGTACCGATGGATTCGGCACTGTGATCGGAACCGTCCGGCGTGGAAAGGAATTGGGCGAACGGCGCGGGTCCCGGTGCGGCGAATCCCGGTCGGGAATGCGCGGGTCCACCGGAGCGTGGTGGCCGAGACGCGGTGCCGTCGGGGTCGGATGCGCCGGTCGTCCGCGCATCACGGGTCGGCGCACCGGATAGCGGAGCGCCAGGCACCGAAGCGTCGGGGCCCGGAGCACCGGCGAGCGGGGCACCAGGCATGGAGCCGCCACCTACCACCGCGTCATCGGCTGGGGCACCATTGACCAGAGCGACCGGCACCGAGGTCCCGTTCACCGAGGCACCAGCTATCCGAGCGCCGTTGACCAGAGCGCCAGGAGCCCCATCAGCCGGAGCACTGTGCCGCGGCCTGCCGAGCATCGGTCTCGACGAAACAGCTTCGCTCGCGGGAGATCCCCCCAAGGCCGGGAGGTCACCGGTCGCCGCCGACTCGACCTGCCCTTGCGCACCGGCCACCGCAGCCGAATCGCTCCGCTCTCGCGCTGCGGGTGCGCGCCGATCTTTCTCTCCCGCAATGATTCCCGCGGGCAACAGCAGCCGCGCGACGACCCCGCTCACCGGCGAGACATTCAACTCGACTTCGATCCCGAGCCGCCGCGCCAACCGGCCGACCACATAGTGGCCCAGATACCGCGTCGGCGCGACAACGAAATCGGTCTCGCCGCGCAGCCGGGCATTCGCCTCGTCCAACTGCTCCACCGGCATCCCGACACCGTGATCCACCACCGCGAGCAGATATCCGGCAGGCAGCTTGCGTCCGTAGATCTCGACCTCCATATCCGGTGGAGAGAAGGCCAATCCGTTCTCGATGAGCTCGGCGAGCATATGCGCGAGATCAGTGACCACCGCGCCGGTGATCGCGAGATCGTCCACTCGCCGCAGCACCACCCGGCGATAGTCGTCGACCTCCGACAACCCGGCGCGAATCACATCGGTGAGCGAAATCGGCTCGGCCCAGCGCCGCGGGCTTCCCGCACCCACCAGCACCAGCAGACTTTCGGCATTGCGCCGCATGCGGGTAGCGAGGTGATCGAGCTCGAACAGATTGGACAGCGCCTTGGGATCGAGTTCCTCGCGTTCGAATTCACTGATCAGCCCGAGCTGACGGCGAACCAGATTCTGGTTGCGCCGCGCCAGATTCGCCATCGATTCGGTGGTATTGCGGCGGACCAGCGCCTGTTCCGAAGCCAATTCGAAGGCCGTGGTCTGGACACCGTCCAGTGCGCCCGCCACCGCGGCGATTTCGACACTCGCGCCGCGCGGTGTGCGCACCGGCGCAGGCGGATCCGGTTGGGTGTCATCGGATTCCCGCCACGCCGCGATCACCCCGGGCAGTCGGTGATTGGCGACATCATCCGCCTCCGCCGCCAACTCGGCGAGTGGACGCACGATGGCGCGCACACTGGTGAAGACCAACGCTACCTCGGCGGCAACGGCGATCAGCGCAGCGAGCAGGAAGCCGCCGAGAGTCGAGAACGCATCCCGGCGCAGCGCCGCCGCGCGCCGCTGCACATCGTCGCCGACCGCGTGCTGGACCGTGCGCTGCTCATCGATGACCGCCGTCATCTGCGTCCACCAGGTGCTCGCATCCACCGAACGCACCAGCGGACCGGTGCTCGACGCGATCGCGATCCGCTCCGATTCCCCTGCCTTGACGGCATTCTCGCTGCGCAGCGCCGCATCGAGCGCGCCCTGCTGTGCCGCGGTCGCATCGCGCGCGAAGGCGGTCAGACCGGCCATCTTGGCGGCGCGGATATCGAGGAATTCGACATACTCGCCATTGCGGAACTCATCGGCGGCGAAGACGCCGTTGAGGAATCCGCGTTCCTTGGCCGTCTGCTCCTTTGCCTCGCCGAGGGCGTACAGCGCCTCGAGGCCGTGCCGAACCTCGGCGTCGCGCGCCTGATCGAGGCCGAGCGTCAGACGATTCAGTGCGGAAATGCCGTCGGTATAGAACTGAAAGGCAGCCTGCCTGCTGGTGCGGCGGGCATCGATCTGGGTACGGGTCGCATCCAGCGCGTCGAATTGGCCGATCGCCGCACGGACCTGGGCGGTGCCCGGCGCGTTCCCGGCCGCGGCCTGCTCGAGTGCGGCCAGCGCACGATTCGTTTCGACCCGCTGATCGGCCACGGTCTGCACCAGCCGGGTATCGCCGCCCAGCAGACCATTGCTGAGCCCACGTTCGCGCTGCGCCTCCTGCACCAGATCCTGGACGGCCAGCGCGAGCGAGACCGCGCGCACGGTGTCACCACTGTCTCGGAAGGCCGTGGCCTCCCGGGCGACCGTCACGCCGAGCAGCGCCAATACCAAAACCAATGAGACGACGAGGATTCGGGCCAATTGCCCCCGAATCGTGCGCGGTCGCACTATTCTGCTTCCGGCAACCTGGCGTTCACTTCTGGAGTCGGCAGTCATATCCGTTGTGCCACCGGGTTTTTCCGACCGTTGACGTAAACGCACCACCCTGCTCCTCCGATTGCCAAGCCGTGACAGCTCCACGGCGAGCGATGGAAAGTCACGCAGCAGCCTGCTGCAGAGGTTAGGTCGCTGTCAACGCGAAACTCGGACAAAACGGACATCGGGCGCATTTGTATACATGCTGGTAATCCACCGTTTCCGCGGTATCGATCCGCTCACACCACACCGCCGGACAGTGTGACGTGACGGCCGTCTCAGGTGGCTACGCCGAGGATTCGCTGTGCGTGATTCTGGACCGAGCACTCGGGTCGTGCGACCCATCGCGATAGGCCGTGCCCCACATATCGTTTGATATGGTCATGATCTCCGGTAGTCGCAGGTCGAGAGGGTGGGGATGGCGCACCGATTGAAGTTGATGCTGCTCGCGGCGGCTGCGCTGCCGGGGTTGGTCGCGTGTGGGAGTACCACGAGCGGAAATCCGAGTGCGAGCAGTGAGACGAGTGCGGCGCCGGTGAAGTTGTTCGATCCGTGCACTGGGATCCCGGATAGCGCGCTGACGGCGGCGGGCGTGAACCCCTCCGCCAAAGAGAGCGGCGTGGCCGGCGTGCACCAATCCGGGTGGCAGATCTGCAACTGGAAGGGTTCGAAGTACTCCCTCGGAGTCTTCTCCAGCGCCCGAACTGTGCGGGAGATCGAACAGAAGCAGGGAAATGTCGAGTTCCAGGATGTGACGATCGCCGGACGGCAGGGCCGTCAGTTCCGTGTCGAAGGTGCGTCCCATGACCTGATGTGCGATGTTGTCTTCCCTGCGTCCCAGGGCATCTTCGAGCTCACCCTGATCAACAATCCGGTGCTCGACCACCCCGCGCCACCATGCGGCCTGCTGCAGCAGGCCGGTGAGGCCATAGTGCCGGTGCTGCCGAAGTAACTCCGAAGGGGGAGGAAAGTCAATGAGCCAATCCGATGTCGCGCAATGGACACGATTTGCCGATCAAGCGCGGTCGGGCGAACTGTACTTGGACAGCGAGGAAGCAGCGCGGCAATGCCTTACGGCTTGCGACCAACGACTCAGTGATCTTCAGGACATGCTGATTCAGGCGCAGGCGGCGCAAAGAGTCTCCGGCTTCGGCGATTTCAACATGGCCAATGACCTCGTCAAAATGTTCAAGGGCCAAGCCACCGGCGAGGACAATTCGATCGACAAGATCATCCTGGACCACATCGAGGTCGTCAAAGATATGGGCCAAATCATGGCCCTCTCCATCAAACGCATTACCGGCCAGGACGTGACCAACTCCGTCAACTTCAACACCAACACCGAATCACTAGGCGGCTGACACCATGGGATTCGGCATGTTCAACTGGAGCGCAGGCGATCTCGGCTCCGCAATGCTGGAAAGCCTCACCGACTGGATCGCCGGCGACGAACGCAAACCCGGCGTCGACCCCGCCACAGTGCAGACCAAATTCAATCAGCAGCGCGACGGCGTCCGCAGCACCGCCAATGGCATCGGCTTCCAGGGCGAGTTCCGACCGCGTTCGGTCAAATCCCGCGACGACTTCGATACCCCGTCTACCTCGCAACTGCGCGAAAAGGTCGACAAGATCGATCTCACCGCTGTCGGCAATCTCGCGACCGCATGGAATGAAATCGGCAAACGCGCTGAAACCTCGTTGAATACCTTCAACGAGGCGATGAAGCGCGCGACCGATGAAAGTATCTGGAAGGGCGCGTCGCGCAATGCCGTAGCCAAAGCGGTGAGCGACTACAGCACCCAGGCAGTGCAACTCGCCAACGCCGCCAAGCTGACGGGCAGTAAGGTCGCCGAACTCGAGACCGGTCTGGAACCGACGAAAGCCCTTGTGCCGCATGCTCCTGCGCTCCGGTCGAATGTCGAGAACGCCAGGCATTGGATCGCGGGCCGCGGTTGGCGCGATAACGACGAGGCCGAGAGCACCGCGCATGCGGAAGCCGTGCGCGTGCTGAGGACCGTGTACGCGCCGGTCATCGAGGAGACCGACACCAACGTTCCGGTCATCCCGAAACCTGATAACCCGACCGCGAAGCCGGGCGAAACCCCCAACACCGGGCCGGGTTACAACCCCGGCGGCAGCCAGCCCGGCTCCACCCCCGGCGGCAGCCAGCCAAAACAAGAACCCACGAGCACCGAGGAGAGTCCGTCCACCGATCCGTCGAGCACCCGGTCGACGGATGGTTCGACGACGCCGAACACCACCAGCACCGAACCGTCCACGACCAAGCCGGACACCACCGCGACCAACCCGTCGTCGACGACAACGCCGACCAGCACGGGTTCGCCGACCCACTCGGGCAGCCCGAGCGGCACCCCTGGTTCGACCGCCCAGTCCCCGGGCCGAACCGTCACCGGCACACCGACCGGCTCCGCCACCCCCGCCGCCGCGGCCCCAACCACCGCTACCACCACAGGCCGCAACGGCATGTCCGGCATGGGCTCCCCCGGCAATCGCGGTGGCAAGGACGAAAACGAGTCCAGCAAAGGCATCCCCGACTACTTGATCAACCAGCAGAACGGCGAAGAACTCACCGGGCTCGCCGATGCACCGAAGACGGTCCCGCCGGTCATCGGCGAATGAGCACCGGCAGACAGGAAGACCGCATGACAACCGCGCGGCGGTGGCGTTTTACCGCGCTCGAATTCCGAGTGCTCTGGGAATCGACCGGACGGGATGTACTTCCCTATCCGCTGCGACATCGTTCCACCGAGGTCTTCCAAGAGGATTCGGATCGCCTGCGTCGGGCCGCGGCCCAGGTGGTGGTGCCACAACTGGACGAGGAGCTGGTGCGAGCCGTAGAGGTGCTGCTGGCGCCGGAGGCACGGGTGGAGGTGGCGGGCTTCCGCGGTCCGCGCAACGAGCGCAAGATCCGCGCGCACGGCGGCGTGCATTTCCAGCACGGCGCACTGGCGATGCAGGAGCCGGGACCCGAGCACGAGCACGGCGGGGATGTGGACCTGCTGTTCCTATCGGCCGACGATCTAGCCCCGGCCGTGGTCGACGTATTGCCGGAATCCCATCCGGGACAGGGTAAACCGATGCAGGTACCGATCGAGGAGCTGGAGAAGCCGCCGCCCGTGGTGCGCGACGCGTGGCGTCCGACGGTGCGCGAGGAGTTCGACAAATTCTTCCGTCAACCGACGACCGCCACCGTGCACGTCGGGGTGTATCCGCTCGGCAGCGTGGACAATCGGCATACCAAGGGCCGCAAGGACTTCCAGATCACCGATTTCGACAATGACGGCCGTTACGTCAGTTTCGGCAGTCGCACGGTGATCGTGAAGCCGACCGATCGCCAGCGCATCACCGCGACGCTGCGCGAAATGATCGGCCGCACAGTCGAAGAGGTCCGAAACGGCGATCATCTCGCACGCTGACGGGCTCAGCCCTTGACGTCGCCCAGGATCCCGAGCACCACATCCGAGATGTAGAACGGCTCCAGCCGCTCGCGAATCAGCGAGCCCAGCACGCCATTGCGCTTCGCACCCTCGATGACGGCGGGACCGTACCGCAGGATCTCCTTGGCGATATCGTCGCCGGACAGACCGAGCTCCGGCAGCATCGCGGCCAGCGTGTAATCACCGTACTTGGTGAAGAAGACATCCACGCACTCGTCCACGAGCAGCCCGAAATACTCCTTCTCCCTGGTGGTCACCGCGATCTCGTAGCAGAGCAGCACCAGTTCGTTGAGATCCTTCTGGGTCAGATAGTCCCGCAGACCGCTCACCGGCTCATCGGCGTGCAGATCCCAGAACTCCATCGCGGCATCGTGCACCGGAGCGTCGCGCAACATCTCCCGAATGGCATTGTTGGTGCGCTTGAGCGCGAATACCGCACCCTTGCCTGCCATATCGCCGATGAAGGTGCTCTCGGTGGCCTTCTTGGCAGTCTTGGCCGCCGACTGTCCCATGGAGATCAGCGATGAGACACCGGGAATCTTGCCCGCGAACTGCTTATTCGCCTCCATGAAATCGGAGATGAGCTTGTCCACGAACTTGGAGGCGACCGTGGCGACCAGCGGGCTCTCGGTCAGCCGCTCCAGGATGCGCTCCTGCGCCTGATGCATGCCGAAGATCTTCTCCAGCAGCGCCTCGACCGGTTCGCGGTCGACCACCTGCCCCAGGGTGTAGTCGTTGTTCGCGGCGATGTGGTCGTAGATCGAGTCGGCGAATACCCCGACCATATCCGCGATGACCGGACTGCCGCCGATCAGATCGACGACGGTGCGGACCGTCTCCTTGGCATCGTCGACGCCCACGACGTCACGGAAGACGAGGGTGTCGGCTACCCCGAGCACCGATTCCACGTCCCGGACGACGACCTCGGCGAAGCGTTCGCCGCTCACCTCGGCCAGCAGGAACTCCACTTGGGCATCGAGTAGCCGTTCGGCGATCTCACGCGGCTCGCTCATCGAATACACCATCACATTCGTAGTCCGTCGCGCTCGGTCAGCTTACGGATCGTTCGATTCGACGTCGTTGCCGTGCAACGATTTCCGTATCTGTGCCAGACGCTCGCGCGCCGCTTTCTCGCGCGCCTCCCATTGTTCGTCGGCGCTGCGGCCCGCGGGAGTCTGCCGGTCGAGTTCGCCCATCCCCTGCGCGGTGCCGAAGCGCTGCTCGACCTTATCGCGAACTGACTCAAAAGTAGGTACGCCGCCGGGCGAATATCCGCCCACCTCGGAGCCGGACGGGATACCGGTCGGCGGTACCGGTACCGCGGGTACCGGAGAAAAGCCTCCGACCTGCCCGGATGCGCTGGCCCCCGACTCCTTGTCATGCGGTTGCGGCATCACAGTGGCGGGACTCACACTCGACTCGGATCCGATATGGCCGAGTCCGGCGGCCTCCACAACCGCGGTGTGGACCCACGAGAGCCGAGGTCGCCCCGCGGTGGCAGTGCCGAGTACCGCCAAGAGTTCGTCATCGGACAGCGCCGCGAGCCGCGCGGTGATCTCACCCAAATCGCTCATATCGCCAGGTTACGCACGAGCGCCATCAGCGGGCGAGCAGATCACCCGCCCAGGAGCGGATCAGATCCGCCCAATCGACCCCGGTCGACATGATCAGATCGTTGTGACCCCCGCCGGGAAAGACCACCAATCGCTTCGGCTCCGGCGCGGCCGCGAACAGCCGCTCGGCATGCCGCAGCGGTAGGAGTTCGTCCTGATCGCCGTGCATGATCAAGACGGGTGCGCGCAGCTCGCTGATCCGGCGCAAGCTCGGGTAGGCGTCCGGGACGAACGGGCTGGGCAGGAAGGGATATACCGAGCGGGCCGCGTCACGCAGGCCGGTGAAGGTGGACATCAGTATCAGTCCGGTGGGCGGATGCTCGGTCGCCAGTTCGAGCAACACACCGCCGCCGAGCGATTTACCCAGGTAGAGCACGCGATCCGGATCGACGCCCGGCTGTTCCAATAGCACCCGCCGGGCCGCGTGGGCGTCGAGATAAGTGCCGTGCTCGGTGGGTCGCCCGGTGCTGCGTCCGTAGCCGCGATAGTCGAAAGTCAGTACGTCCAAACCGATTTGGGTGAGCAGTGCGTAGATCGGCACCCGATCACCGATATTGCCCGCATTGCCGTGCGCGAACAGGACGTGTCCGATCGAGCGTGCGGCGGGCAGCCACCAACCCTGCAGCGTCTCGCCATCGGTCGTGCGGATGGACAACTCGGTGTAATCCATCTCGAGGATCGACGGCGTCTGCACGACCTGGCGATCGGGCATGAAGGTCAGCGCATTGAGGATCGGACTGGCCGGATGTCGCATGCCATCGTTCTTACCCGGAACCCGCCGCCGCTGCGCGCCGACTCCCCGAATGCACTACACCTCGACGACGTCGACGCCCTTCCAGAACGCGACCCGGTCACGCACCTGCTCGGCCTCCGGCTTCGGATCCGGGTAGTACCAGGCGGCGTCCGGATTCTTCGTGCCCTCGACCTCGACCGTGTAATACGACGCGAGCCCCTTCCACCCGCACACGGTATGCGTATCGCTATCCCGGAAGTACTCCGTCTTCAGCGCTCCCGCCGGAAAGTAGTGATTACCCTCGACCACCACGGTGTCGTCGCTCTCGGCCAACACCGTGCCATTCCAGATGGCTCGTACACTCATCGAATCTCCCCACGTCGCACCGGATTCCGCCGCGCACAAACCACGGCTGACGTGTGTAACCCGCCTCACACCCGCCCTATTCCCGCGCTCGTGTTCCGCGACGCAGCCGCCGATCCTTTTACACCGCGCACCTGCTGCTGGCCGCCGTGCGTGCCAGCAGCAACCACGTGTGACCGGCGTTCCCTTATACGCCGAGACCCGCTTTCAGCGCCGGCCAGGATTTGGGCAGTGCGGCCTTCCAGTACGGCCATGAGTGCACGCCTACGGCGGCGTAGTCGATGGAGAGATCGGCGCCGAACAATTTCATAGCCGGCGAGATAGCGAGGGTGCAGTCGTGCGAGATGTTTTCGATCTCGTTCGACCGGATGGGGTCGTTGGGCCACGACCAGCGATCATCGAACGGGGCATCATCGGGTCCGGGCACGCCCGTGCCGACGTACAGGTGGACCGGTTTACCGCGCAGCGCGTCGAGGTGCTTGCTCGGATCGTGCGCCGCCCACTCCGGGTTACCCGCGGCTCCCCACATATTGTCCGGATTCCCGCCCTTGGATTCGACTACCGGCCGCACCGACAATTGCCCGACACCGTCGGTGGAGTAGCAGCCACTGAAGGCCGCCAGGGCCCTGAACATATTCGGATGCCGCACCGCCAGAATGGCCGCCGCTCCCGCTCCCATCGAAAGACCACCCACGGCGTAGATCCCGTTGCCCTTCAGCTCACGGTCGATCAACGGCGGCAGCTCCGAGGTCAGGAAGGTCTCCCACTTCTGGTGCCCCAGTTTCGGGTCATCCTTCAACCAGTCGGTGTAGTAGGTGCCCCCGCCGCCGACCGGCATCACCACATTGACCGGCTTGTCGGCGAAGAACTCCGTGGCGCCGCCGCGCAGCGTCCAGGTGCTCGCCGGCTGGGATTCCAACGCCCCGTTTCCGTCGAGCAGTAGGAGGGTCGGCCGGGATGCCGACTGGTTCGCCGGTACCAGCACGTCGAGGTGGATGGTCCGGTTCATCGCGGGCGAGCGAACATACATCTGCCATTGCTGCGCTGAGGTGTGCTCGATCCGCTCGACGGTGGCGGCCGCGTTCGCCTGCGGAGCCGCGACGATCAGTGGCGCGACCGCGACCGCCATGGTCGCGGCGACAGCCCCCACTCGGCGGAACACCCGACGTCCTCGCAACACCGACATGCGCAAACCCATGTGCACCCTCTCATCGACAGTCGGCCCTTTCGCGGCCCGTGGCTGATTCGCGTCGACAATGCCATGGAACGCGCACTCAGACTTCCCACCGTCGGTAACTATCAGGCAACGTTGCAATCTGCGGCCCTCACTGTGTGACGACAGCCGGGCGCCTGCATATCCGTGCTCCTATCGCCACAGCGCCAATTCTCAGCAATATCGCGGATTTCGTACGGTGGTGGCAGTGAGCGCATCGGCGGCACGCACGATACCGGCGCACAACGAATCGGCTGATACCTGCGTCGGCGATCGCATGGTCGCAGGGGAACATAAATGCACTGAGCCACAACGCAAATCGCCCCGGGCACAGGAGCGCCCGGGCACGATAACAGCTCACCAGCCGCACAGCACCGTACTGACCACATCGGCAAATCACAGGGTCACGGGCGACACGTAAGTCACCGAGCCACAACGCAAATCGGCCCCGGACGCAGTAGCGCCCGGGGCCGATATCAGCTCATCAGCCGCGCAATACCGCGCCGACCGCGCCGGCGGCGGCCGCGACCGCCGAATCACGCGCGGCACTCGCTTCGTCCTCGGTCAGTGTCCGGTCACTGGCGCGGAAACGCAGTGCGTAGGTCAGCGACTTGCGACCTTCACCCGCCTGCGCGCCCTCGTACACGTCGAACAGGGCGATATCCTCCAGCAACGCACCGCCGCCGGTGCGCAGCGCCGACTCGACCGAGGCCGCGGGCACCGACTTCGCGACACTCACCGAAACGTCCTGCAGTACCGCCGGGAACGGGGAAACCACTGGGACAGGCCGGGATTCGCGCAGCGGCAGGGCATCGAGATCGAGTTCGACGGCGCAGGTGCGCGGCGGCAGGCCCGCCCGCTCCAGCACGGCCGGATGCAGTTCACCCGCATGCCCGATGACCTGACCATCGACCACCAGCTCGGCGCACCGCCCCGGATGCCACGGCAGGTGGACCGCCGGACGACGCTCGATGGTCACGCCCGCCGCAGCGGCGACGACATCGGCGAGCGCGAAGGCATCGGCGGCCTCCGCCGGACGCCCGGCACCCCACGGCCCACGCGGTTCCCGCCGACCCGTCAGGACCGCACCGATGTGCACCGGCTGGGCGGGCAGCGAATCGAGCAGTTCCTCGATCTGCGCATCGGTCGGACGTCGATCCACCGGCAGCGCCGCCACCGCGCGCACATTCGGACCAGGCAGCACCACCTGCGCGATTCCGAAGATCGCGAGATCGCGCGCACCACGAGAGATATTGCGCGCGGCCACTTCCAGCAGCCCTGGCAACAGCGTGGTCGCCAATTCCGCGCGCTCCACATCGAGCGGGTTCAGCACCCGCGTGGTGTTGCGGCGCGGATCGTCGGCATCCAGACCCCAGATGTCGAAAACCCCGGCGGCGAGGAACAGCGGCGGCAGCACCTCGACGCATCCGGCGAAGGCCAGCGCCCGGCTCACCGCGCGACGGCGGCGCTGCGCGGTGGTCAGCCCACGGCCGGCCGGCGCGGTCGGAATGACGGACGGAATCTGCTCCAGCCCCTCCAGCCGCAGCACCTCTTCGACGAGGTCGGCAGGCTGGGCCAGGTCGGGCCGCCAGCTCGGCGGTGTGACGACGAGCTGTCCGTGCCCGGTGGCCTCGTTGACGCCCACCTCGACCGTGCAGCCGATCTGCGCGAGCCGACGTGCCGACGTGCCGGTCGGATACACCACGCCCGCCACCCGATCGGCGAGATCGATATCGATCCGGATCGGCGGCGCGGAGGCCACCGGCACCCGAACATCGGTGAGCGCGGATTCCACAGTGCCACTGGCGATTTCGGCCAGCAGCGTGGCCGCACGATCGAGCGCGGCGACATTGATCTCCGGATCGACGACGCGCTCGTAACGCTTACCGGCCTCGGAGACCAGCTTGTGCCTGCGCGCGGTCCGGTAGACCAGCAGCGGATTCCAGGTGGCGGCCTCGAGCACGATATCGGTCGACTCCGCGCCGACTTCCGTTGCCGCACCGCCCATTACGCCCGCGAGGGAGACCACGCCGGAATCGTCGGCGATCACCACGTCCTCGGCATCGAGCACCCGATCGACCTCGTCCAGCGTGCGCAGCGTCTCGCCCTTATCAGCCGTGCGCACAACGAGACCGCCGTTGAGCTTGGCCGCATCGAAGGCGTGCAGCGGCTGGCCGAGCTCGAGCATCACATAGTTGGTGACATCGACCGCGGGTGAAATCGGGCGCACACCCGACAGCAGCAGCCGACGCTGCAACCACCAGGGGCTCACCGCATTCGGGTCGATACCGGTGACCCGGCGCACCGCGAAACGGGTGCACTTGGACGCCGGCTCGAGCCGGACCGACCACGCGTCCTGCTCGTCATCGGGCAGGGTCCGCACCGCCGGATCCGCGTAGTCGAGATCGAATCCGCACGCCAGCTCGCGCGCCAGACCGCGGGTCGAGAAGCAGTACCCGCGATCGGGCGTGATGTTCAGCTCGATGACCGTATCGTCGAGCCCCAGGAGCTCATTGGCGTCGGTGCCCGGTTCGGCGGTACCCGGCTCGAGCACCAGAATCCCCGAATGGTCCTTGCCGATACCGAGTTCGGCGACCGAGCAGATCATGCCGTTGGACACATGCCCGTAGGTCTTGCGCGAGGAGATCTGGAATCCGCCCGGCAGCACCCCGCCCGGCAGCACCACGACCACCAGGTCGCCGACGGCGAAGTTCGTTGCGCCGCAGACGATCTCCTGCAGCTCCGGGTTGCCGACGTCCACCTTGCAGAACCGGATCGGCTTCTTGAACTCGGTCAGCTCGGTGATCTCGGCGACGCGACCGACCACCAGCGGCTTATCGATATCACCGCTCACCCGCTGGAGCTTGTCGACCTCTTCGACCTCCAGCCCGACGCGGACGAATCCGGCATCGAGCTCCTCCGGCGTCACCGACCAGTCGGGGGTGGTCCGCCGCAGAATTTCGGTCAGCCAGGACTGCGCTACTCGCACTTGACGTTTCGCTCTCTCGATCGAAGGGTCGTTGAAATCGACAAGCTCAGGACCGGATACCGAAGGGCAGCGTGAAACGCACGTCGCCCTCCACGATGTCCCGCATGTCCGGGATGCCGTTGCGGAACTGCAGCGTCCGCTCCAGCCCCATGCCGAACGCGAACCCGCTGTACACCTCGGGATCGATCCCGCTGGCGATCAGCACCTTCGGGTTCACCATGCCGCAGCCGCCCCATTCGACCCAGCCCGCGCCGCCCTTCTTGTCCGGGAACCACACGTCGACCTCGGCAGAGGGTTCGGTGAACGGAAAGTAGTTGGGACGCATACGCGTCCGGGTATCCGGCCCGAACAGGGCGCGCGCGAACGCGTCCAGGGTGCCGCGCAGATGCGCCATGGTCAGACCCTTGTCCACCGCCAGTCCCTCCACCTGGGAGAAGACCGGGGTGTGGGTGGCGTCGAGCTCGTCGGTGCGGAAGGTCCGACCGGGGCACACCACATAGATCGGCAGTTCGCGCTCGAGCAGCGAACGCACCTGAACCGGCGAGGTGTGGGTGCGCAGCACCTGCCGCGAACCTTCAGGCGCGATATGGAAGGTGTCCTGCATCGTGCGGGCCGGATGGTCGGGCAGGAAGTTCAGCGCGTCGAAGTTGAAGTGCTCGGTCTCGACCTCGGGCCCTTCGGCGACCTCCCAGCCCATCGCGACGAAGACGTCGGCGATCTGCTCGGAGATAACCGTGATCGGATGCCGTGCACCGACGGCGTCCCGGCGCGCGGGCAGCGTCACATCGATCGTCTCGGCGACCAGCACGGCCGCGTCGCGCTCGGCGAGCAGCACCGTGCGGCGCGATTCGAAAGCCTCCGATACCCGCGCCCGCGCGACGTTCACGCGCTTGCCCGCGTCCGCCTTCTCCGACTTCGGCAGGCCGCCGAGCGCGCGCTGCGCCAAGGCCAGCGGCGCCTTACCGCCGAGATGCTCGGTCTTGGCGACCGCGAGCGCATCCAGATCGGCGGCCGCCGCAAACGCCTTCTCGGCCTCTGCCGCGGCGGCGGCCAATGCCTCCTCGCTCAGCGCTGCGTTCTCGACTCCATCGTTGTCGTCGGCCACGATCGTTCGTCTCTCCCCTGGGGATCGGTTCGCGGGTCCGCGTGATTGCCTACCCACATTGCTGCTGGTCGAATCGTATTCGATGCGCCGCGGCCGATTCACCCGGATTACCGCTGTGGCGCTTGCCGAGCGTGTGCCAGCTCGAACTTGCGCAGTTCACCCACGGCCAGCGCGGCTCGACGGACAGCGGCAATTCGTTGATCGCCACAGCGCGCCGCAGTTCCCATTTCCGACGACGAACAGCGCGAACCCCGCGACGAGGACCAGGATTGCGAACAGCGCACGCTTCGGCCTCGCCGCAGGTTGCGCCCGGTTCGATGCCCGGCACGCACCACTCATGTCCAAAAGCCCGTCGTGATAAGGCCCGGAAGTGGCGCGCACCATACGACGGCGGCCATACCAGAACGCAGCTGTGCGCCCGCCCCACGCGAATGACATGGGGCGGGCGCATAGCCGCCGATCGGTGCCGTGATGATCAGTCCACTGCGGTGATGCGGCTGGGCAACAGCCGGGAAAGCACCGCGCCCACCGCGACGATCGCGGCGCCGACCCACACGGCGGGAATCAGACCGTCGACGAAGCTCTGCGGATCGGTATAGGAGCCGTGTGAGGCAAAGACCGACGCCAGCACGGCGACACCCATGGCCACACCCACCTCACGGATGGTGCTGTTGGTGCCCGAAGCCATCGCCCGATCCTCTGGACTCGCACTGGCCATCACCACGGTCGCACCGGGCGCGAAGGTCAACCCCATCCCGATGCCACCCAGCAGGAACGGCCCGACGAATGCGAGGTAGCTCGCGTCGACCGAGGCCACCGCCGCCATCCAGGCCAGGGCCACCGCAAGCAACGTCTGTCCGGCCGTCAGCAGATTCCGCGCGCCGACCCGGTCCACGATCAACCCGGCCAGCGGCGCGACCACCATCGGCGCCATCGTCCACGGCATGGTCCGGATCCCGGATTGCAACGGCCCGAAGCCCTGCACTACCTGGAAGTACTGCGCCAGCAGGAAGATCGAACCGAAGACGCCGACCGAGAAGGTGAAGACGGTCGTATTGCTCACCCGGAATGCCCGCGAGCGGAACAACCGCAGCGGCAGCATCGGATCCGGCGTCCGCAACTCCCAGACGATCAGCAGTCCGAGCAGCAACGCACCGCCGATCAGCGCGGTAAGCACGCCGGTCGAGGTCCAACCGTCATCGGCGCCGTGGATCACGCCCCACACCACCGCGAGCACGCCGCCCGCGGACAGCACCAGCCCGAGCGGATCCAGCCGCTTGGCCCGCCCGTGCGATTCGGTCAGCACCCGCGCCGCGAAGGGCAGCGCCAGCACGCCGATCGGCACATTCACCCAGAAGATCCACTGCCAGCTCAGCCCCTCGACCACCGCACCGCCGATCAGCGGTCCGAGTGCGACGCCGAGCCCGGAGATGCCACCCCAGATGCCGATGGCGGCACTGCGCATCTTCTCCGGGACCGCCGATGACAGCAGGGTCAGCGAAAGCGGCATCACCGCGGCCGCACCGAAACCCTGAATCGCTCTGGCGGCGATCAGCGTCCAGGGCTCGGTGGCCAGCGCGCAGGCCGCCGACGCCGCCGTGAAGATCGCGATACCGGCCAGAAAGACCCGGCGGCGGCCGAGCCGGTCACCGATGGACGTGGCGGTCAGCAGTAGCGATGCGAAGGCCAGCGTGTAGGCGTTGACGAACCATTGCAGATCGGCGAGGGAGGCGCCGAGTTCGGTGCGGATCACCGGCAGCGCATTGGTCACCACCAGGTTGTCCAACGTGACCATGAACATCGGGATGCCGACCGCGGCGAGCACGGCGGCCAGCGCCCGCCCGCCCGCGCGTTGTTCGACGGACGCCTGCGGGGCGGCGGTTACGAGTGTCTCGGACATGTCCAGCCTTTGTTGTAATCGACTGATAACTAACTGCTCGAAGGGTATGCATCGGCTGATAACATGTCAATGGCGAGCGGCCGACGACGAAGTGGAGCACGATGGCGAGTTCAACCCGAACCCGGATGACCGCATCCGAACGCAGCGAGGAAGTACTGCGCGCGGCCGTCACCGCATTCGCCGAATCCGGTTATGCCGCAACGAAAACCGATGAGATCGCGCGGCTGGCCGGGGTTTCGCAGCCGTATGTGATCCGCCTGTTCGGCACCAAACAGCAACTGTTCCTGGCTGCGGCGAACCAAGTATGCGACCGCATCGAAGACGTCTTCCGCGCGGCCGCCGCCGAAGGCATCACACCCGACTCCACGCAGGACGAGAAGATGCGCGCGCTCGGCCAGGGCTACAAGACGTTCCTCGACGAACGCGAACTACTCCTGGTGCTGCTACATGCCTTCGCCGCCGCCTCCGATCCGGCCATCGGCCCGAACGTCCGCGAGCGCTTCGGCGGCATCTACAGCGTGATCCAAGAGCTCACCGGCGCATCCATCGCGGAGATTTGCCGCTTCCTCGGCAACGGCATGCTGCTCACCGTGATGGCCGCCATGGGTGTCGCCGGCCCCGATTCGGTCGAGGTCTGCTGGGCCACCGACATGCTCGAAAGCCTCCGTGCCGAGGCGGAGTAGCCGGTGTGTCCCGTGCGGTGACGGCACGGTCTGCGGGTGCGCAGTTTTGCTCATGGTGATCCAGACCGATGGCAACGGCGTCGTGGTGCCGGAAAATGCGCGAGACCGCTTCGTCGCGGTTGATGGCAGCGCAGTCGATTTGTCCCCACGACCTTGTCAGGAGTATCTCGCTTGACCACATCACTGCCGGTGAATCTCAAGCACACCAACGATATTCACCCCTCGGTCGATGGACCGCTGATGCGCGAGGCGGTGTGTCCGGAGCGGACGCTGTGGTCGCCCACGGAATTGCGGGAGTTGACCAGGTCGGTCGCCGATGCCATGGCGACACCGCTACTGGACATCGTGCGGTTCGATACGCGGCAACGCTGGTGGACCCGGCTGGCGCTGACCATGGGCGTCGAAGTGTGGCTGCTGTCGTGGGCACCGGGACAGGGCACCGAACCGCACGATCACGGCGGCGCCTCCGGCTCGTTCACGGTATCCATCGGCGAACTCGGCGAGGAATACCGAAATTCAGACGGCCCGGTCCGCACGACGCAATGGCGGGCGGGCGAAACCGTCGCCTTCGGGCCGGAACGCGCGCATCGGCTGCGCAATCACAGCACCCGCCCGGCCGCCTCGGTACACGCGTATTCGCCACCACTGCGACCGGTCCGCGAGTACCGCGCGCTCACGGATTTCGTGGGCGTATGAGCGAACGCAGTGAGCGAACCGGTCATGCCGCAGCCGAGCGCCAGCGAGGCGCAGGCATGAGACCAGTCCTCGCCGGGACGCTACCCTCCAACACAACCTGCCTCCAGCTAAAACCTCCGGGGACGCCGTCTCATTTCAGTCCTCGAAGGACAAGCGCCGAAAGCATTCCTGGAGGTCCCAGCCATGAAAGAAGGTAGTGCTATCAGCGCCGAGGACAGGCTCGACCGGGCGCGAGCCAAACTCAATCGTGTCGACCCGGAGCAGGCGGCGGCACTACTGGCCGACGGCGCGTTGGTGGTCGATATCCGCCCGCACGCCAACCGCCTCGCCGAGGGCGAAATCCCCGGTTCGGTCGTGGTGGAACGAATAGTGCTGGAATGGCGCCTCGACCCGACCGGCGCGCATCGGCTGCCCGGTCTCACCACGAACACTCCGGTCGTGCTGGTCTGCAATGAGGGCTACGCCTCCAGCCTCGCCGCCGCCGACGTCCTCGAACTCGGCGTGCACCGAGCCACCGACCTCATCGGCGGCTTCCGCGCCTGGCAAGCGGCTGGCCTACCGGTAGTCCCGGGCGGCACGCCAGCCGCCCCCTAGCCCACCCCCGTTTCAAGCCTCGAACCCTCAGAGCGACAAAGCCGATATCGCGATGCGTGATCGGCACGTGGAACAAGCTGGCTTTTACCAGCCACTACCAAGTCTGGATGGCGTCCCGCAACGCGGGTTCGGGGTCATTACCGAGAAGCTTCGCCGAGATAGCGATCCCCAAAACCGTCGCAGCCTGGGTGAATATCGGTTCCGAAGAGTTCATGACGTCAAAACCTGCGCGGTCGACGCGGAGCACACCGGGAGGCAAGGCGATTCGGGGCTCGGCAGTCAAACCGCGCAGGACAGCGTCGGCCATATCCGTCGGCAGACCCGAGGTGAACGGACGTGTCCACAGTCGGCTCGGGCAAGTTGGTTGGTCGGCTCCGTCGAGCAGGTCGAAAGGCGCGACTGCGATTTCGATCTGCACAGCCGGATCGTTTCCGGCGAGAAACTCCGCGCCGAGCAGAGCATGCGGTGCGATGCCGCCGAAGCGGCGTAGCACCTCCACCAGAACCCGGGCGCCCCCACCTATATTGGGTTCAGCCATCGCGGAAACCGTGGAAGTGACCACTCGCGCCACCGGATACGCGGCGCTCGTGTCGTCTTCGTCAACAGCAGCGATCCCGTGCTTCTCGACCTCGAGCTTCATCATCGCGGCGGCAACCATTCTGCTCCCTCGCAGCTATTTTCTTTATATCCAAAATTGGGGCGAGCAGGCCTTTTCATCGACCCTCGTCAGTATTACCGTAACCTTCCGGCCAATAGCTTTTGTCTACCTCGTAGGGTTTAACAACAAAATTCTCAGGGTAGTCGCGGAACCCCGGCTGATCACGAAGGCGGAGGATGGCATTGCGGGCGTCTTCTTCTGATTCGTACACGCCGATTCGCTTGCGCTCCTCCTCCCTATCATCGTTCTGATAGACATGCTCGAGTAAGAACACTGAACCCATCAATCCGACCTCTCGTATCGCTTGCGAATCAGGGGTGAAAAAAACCTTCAGACCAGTGATCCTTACCGACTGTGTACCGATCGATATGAAAATCGTCAGGTCGGTCACGGAAACCTGGCAGGTCCTTCATTCGCTCTGCAGCCCGCACAGCCCTCGATTCGATGGAGTACATCCCAACGGTTCTGACAAACTCCTCGCCGCTCTCCAACTCATACCAGTGGTCTAGGATGAAGATTTCGCGCATCGGCACTCCTCTTCTTCACTTCCTAATTCGGATTTTACTTGCAATCCGAGATCGAGGGCTTGGTGCAAGAGCCCATGGTGGAGGTTGGGCGCGGGCGATGTGTGTGCGCGAATCGTCAATCGCTGCATCGAGTTTGCCTTCCGTACGGTGCATTACCTTTTGTCCACGACGATCCGGTCGAACATTCGAGGGCGGAATGCACGGCGCTGACACGGGACCGACACGGAAACGCATGCTCGTAGTGGTTGGTCTGAGCCACCGGCATCTTCCGACGAGGTATCGCTCCGCCGATGTGTGACAAGACCATCCAGGGGGACACAGCCGGTACACCATGGTCGACGAGCGAAACCCCTTGAGGTTGCGAGGATTCGGATCAGCTGTAACCACGCCGAAACGCGAGTGTGCGTCCTGTGATCATCGAAGTATCGGTCCGGTTCCAGCAGTTGAAGGTTGGTTACGCAATGAGGTGCCGCCGCGAACTCGTGAGTCAGCTGCCAGAATATCGATCCAACACTGCGATGATTCTCTCGAAATCACGTACCGAACGCTGACAGAACTCTGGATCCGTCCTCACTAAGAGGTCCACAGCTTGCGCTTCGGTTGCCAGTCCGTGAAGTTCTTTCTCAGCCATCACTCGTGCAGGTACGAGCACCCAGTTTCGTCGAGTAGTGTCAAACAACCAGTCGATCTCTCGATTGTCGACAAAAGCGGCCTCGTGCAACAGTTCAGCAACACGAGCTGGCCGAGGTTCAGGGAAACGCCAGACAACAAGCGGCGGAGCGGGAGTGCCGTCTTCACCGATGCCACCCGCATGGCGATACCACTCCAGGTCTCCGTACCGCTTCAGTCGAGTAATAAAGTCACCAGAATTCACTACCCTACTCCCTTGATCGTAGCGCCGGGATTATCTCCCATAATAGTCTTCCGCCATTGCTCGATGGGGATGGGGTTTGGACTGTGCCTCGGATCGTAAACATATTTTCCATCGGTATATACCTCGTGATATAGAAATTGTTCACGCAGCCCATATTCTTCAACAGTTACCTCTGTCCCCGGAGCAGGATCCACCCTGAGTATCTCGCCTTCCCCAGCGGCAACCTTCTTTAAATGTTCTGCAATCTCGGAACAATCTTCGCCCGGATGAATGCCCTCTCGCAGCATTCTTGCCATCTCATCGGTGACTGCGCTCGAGGGAATGCCGGAGGAGTCTCCTTCGTTTGCCGGGTTTCCATCGTCATCGATGTAGACCTTCATGGCGATGATGGCACCGAGTTTGATGGCGATATCGGTGAGGCTGGGAACTTTGTCGAACGCGGTGACCGTGAAGGCTGCGGTTCCCGCGACTGCCGCCGCGGTGCCGATTATTTTGATGAGTTTGCTGGTGTCGTAGGTGCTTTTGAGCACTCTGGCGGTGTTGCCGGCGATCGCCACGACTCCGACGCCCGCGGCGACGTCGCTGAGGGCAGCGGTGATCCAGGAGGCGGCGACGCCGATGACGACCGTGGTTCCGGCTGCTATCAACGCGTTGGTGACCGCGTCCCGGAACTTGTCGCGGGCTTCGGAGGTAGCGGTGCTGTATTCGGCGACGGGTGTGGCGAGGTTGAGGGATGCGGAGGCAAGTTGGGTGGCGCCGCCATTGAGGGTGGTGAGGTGGCCGAGGAGGGGGTCGAGGCCTTTCTTGTCCTGGATGTCGCTGAAGAGGTTGGTGATCTCGGTGATCCGGGATGCGGCATCGGTGATGGTTTTGTGTTCGGCGAACGTTTTCCAGGTCGATGCGGCCTTGGCGAGTTTGTCTTTGTTGCCGTTGGGCAGCTTGCTGCCGAACTCTTCCTGGACCTTCCCGACCAGGGCGTCGTAGAAGCCGGGGATGCTGCCCTTTCCCTCGGTGACACCGTCGCCGTTGTTGCCGACCGACGTCGGGATGGTCACCTTGTACTCCGACATCGCCGTCACGGTGGGCCGGTCGGGCATCGGTTTGGACTTATTGGACAGTGCCCAGTTGTGCCCGGCGGCGTAGAGCATGTTGCCGAAGTTGGTCAGGGCGTCGGCTAGGTTCGTGCAGGTCTGCATCGTTTCCTGGGCGACGCGGTCATAGGTTTTGCCCCAAGATTCGCAGCCCGCGTTGTCACCGGCCATGCCCGCGCATTCACCTTTGACCGCATCGTGGACCGGTTTGTCGGCGGCACGCAGGTCGGTGGCCAGGGCGTGGCATTTCTTGCCGGCCTCGTAGTAGGTCTGCCAGTCGATAACCAGTACACCCATGTGTCTTATCCCTGCGAGAACATTTTGTAATTGGTGTCGTGGGCGGTGGTGTAGCGCGCGTGCGCCGCCTTCGCGGCATCGCTGACATCCTTCACACCTTCGACGAATTCCCTTGCGCCAGCGACCCATTGCGCGTGAGCATCGGTATATGCCTGGGCGGCAACGCCTTCCCATCCACTGCCGGTGAGGGTGGCGACCCGGTGGTCGATCTCATCGAGGTGCTCGCCGATGAACCCGGCCAGACTCGACAGACGGACCACGATCTCATCGAGATGGTCGAGATCGACCGAAAACTGAGAGTTCATGGCAGATCCAAACTCGAAGTGCTCAATGTGGCGGCGTTGCTCTCATCTTGGGCCTGATAGGTGTCGGCGGTAACACCCAGCTTCTCCGCCATGCCGGTCAGAGCGGTCATGATTTGGGATCCGCCGTCACGCACTTCGGTCCAGCCCTCGGAGAATTCGTTGGCCGCGTCTCCGGTCCAGCTGCCATCGGTCAGCGAAGCGACGTCCTTCGCGGCGGAATCCAACGCCGTGCGCAGTGCCTCGGCCAACTCGTAGACGTACTTGCCGACCTCGCGCACCTTCTCGGGCACCACCGAGAGGTTCTGGCCAGAGGCTGGTGTCCCCCCATCACTCATGATGCGAATCCTAACCGATGCCGGTTGGGTGGTGATACCGCGAAGCGGAAGGCCTTGGGGCGCCGGGTATAGGTCAGCGTGTCGCCTTCGATAGCCGCCTTGTTGGGGTCGCCCGCTTCGAGTTCCGCAGCGTGGCTGTGGATCTCGACATTTCGAGAACACTGGGCCAAGCTTGAGCGACGCGGTCGCTCTGTTCACCGCACCCCGTTGGGCGGCGAACTCCTGGCGCTCGTCCATGGTCGGCCGCTGCGGGGTAATTCAGCGTCCGAGCATCCTTGATCGCGCTGGTCTGCGCGCCCCCGGATGATTCGAATCATTCATTTCGAGGCACCGACGGCCGGGGGCGCTGTTACGCCTAGTTGGGTGGTCGTACCGATCTGGCTGACTCCCCAATCCGCTTTCAACTCGTTGTAGCGAGCGGCGAATTCTTGATCCTGTTCGACGTATTTCTGGGCGATTGTGCGGTGGAGGGTTTGGATATCCTCGGCGATCTGATAATGCTGCTCGAGTATGTCGAAGACGTTGTTGTCCGAGTCTGTGGCCGGATCGACAATCTTTGCCTTACCGCGGAAACGAGCCACCAGCGTGGCGGCCGAGGTCAGGCCGTCCGTCATCTCGCCGATACCCCAGTTCTTTCGGTCCGAGATCGATTTCGCGATCCGTTGAAGGTTCCGGATCTCGTCCATGAAAGCCTGGCAGTCGCGTTCGATGTAAACGAACTCGTCGGCATTGACTCGCACTTCGTTGCTGAACCTGACGGTTAGCTTGCCGTCCTGAGCGTCCTTGATCGCGCTGGCCAGCGGACCCGCAGACTGTGTCGTGGTATCGCTACTCATCGTTGATCTTCCTCCCCTGTGCTCTTCGGTTTTGAAGCCACCGAAGGTCGGTACAAGTTTAGAGGGTGGCAGGTATCGCTGGAACGATCTGCTCCGCCAGACGGTTAGCGATGTCACAAGAGTGCTGGGAGGCAGTCAGTTTGGCCGAAGGTGGGTTGCTGATACTGACCTCGAGGCTTCCCCCCTTCATCTCAACGAGCAGGATGCAGTGCTCATGTTGATCTGTCTGATCATCGCTTGGGCGATAGGTAAGTGCCGCCCGCCCACCTACATTGAGATCCTCGGTGACGGTGTACTGACTGTTTGCGCGCACCATCGCCAGGGTGATGTTGGTGGTATCGATCGAGCCGAAGTAGCCGTTGGACTGAACCCAACCGCATCCGCGCCACTTGATGCCACCGGGCCTATCTGTGTTGTCGGGCCCCCCGTTCTTCAGCTTCTCCGACTGAATAAGGCTCTGCGGGAGATCTTTACACGCGTCAAACCCCGCTGGCACATCCGCCGCGACGGTCGGCGTCGCCGACGCACTGTTCGTGCTGCCCTTCGAGTCCTCACCGGAGTTGCACGCCGAGACCAATGCAACCACCCCCGCACCGAGAACCGCACTCCGGATAACACTGCTCCAGCTGGCCATCTCGTCCTCTCGCACCCGTGCCAGACTCGCGGCCGGACCGGCTTCTCCGCCCCCGCAAGCTCGTCTAGACCGTACCGGCCAGGTCACCAGCCCGCAAAGACGTTGGCGATTCCTGCGGAGTGGATTCTTCAGGGCCAGCCACGCCGACAACGATGACGCTGGATGTCGAAGCCAATGTTGCGGACATCGGACGCGTCGTACGCCACCTCGGACGGACCACGGTCAGCCGAACCGACGCGCGTCCCCGTACCGCCACCGACGCGCGGGCAGGGGGGCTCTTGGAGTGGAACACCCCAGGCTGCGAAAATTCCTGGGGCTCATTCAGTTTCGTGTGTCGACCGCCGATCAGGCGCGATCGAACTCGCCTTCTTTGACTCCTGCCGCGAAGGCATCCCACTCCGCAGGACTGAAAACCAGCGCCGGACCGGTGCGATCCTTGGAGTCGCGCACGCCGACCATGCCTCCGTTGAGGTGTGCAACTTCTACGCACGCCTGGGCGTCCTTGCTGCGGCTGGACTTGAACCACTTCGCCCCGGATAGGTCGATGCTCACCCTTCGTACTCCCTTGCTATCTGGGCCACCAGTTCCCTGGATTTCCCTTCATCCAACGCGACACGGCGTATGCCTGCAAGTCCGGAGCGATACTGGTTAATCTCCGGCTCACGTTCCAGGTAGAGGGCACCGGTGTACCCATCGACGTAGACGACCGGGGGCTCGGACAAGTACGCGGTTGGATGTTCGGGGAACTCCAGCAAGACGAAGCTGCCTACCTGCAGGCCGATATGCATTCCTGCGCTGAGCGGTACGACGCGAATCGACACGTTAGGCATTTGAGTCGCCTCCTCGAGGTGGCGGAGCTGGCGTCCCATGACCGCCGGACCACCGATCGGGTGCCGCAACACCGACTCGCACAAAAGAGCGTGCACAGTAAAGTTCTGGCTATCCTTCCGGAGTCGCTCTTGCCGCCGAATCGTCAACTCCACGTTGCGCTCCACCTCGGTCGGACTGGCCTGGGGCTGCAGCGCCCAGACACCGGCGCGTCGGTAGTCCGCGGTCTGGAGGAGACCCGGCATCAGTGTGAGCTGAAAGGTCGTAAGCTCGCTGGCAAACTCTTCCAGGCCGATGAACAGGGCGAAGACTTCTGGAATGACATCCTCGTACGGGTGCCACCAGTTCTTCTGCTCGGCCAGCTCCACGAGACCGACAAGGACCTTCGTCTCGTCCGATGCCGCTCCATACAGCTGGCAGAGCGCTTGCACATAAATCTCTTTCAGCTTCGGTCCCTGTTGTCCGGTTTCGATCCGCCACAACGTTTGCGCCGATACCCGAATGGCCTGCGCCGCAACCTTTGGCGGTACACCCGATCCTTCCCGCAACCGCTTGAGCGCTCGGCCGAGCATACGACGCGGCAGAGTGGAACCCGTTGAACCAATGGACATTCCTTAGCCTCGCTATCGGGTGATGTCGGTTTGGAATCAGTTTGCTCCTCGCCGTGGAATTTTGGAACAAACTTGGTTAATTCACGTGCTGAAATCTTCCACAGCCCCGCTGAGAAGCGTACTACTGAAATCACCCCGGTAGCCGGGATGTACCCACTGCCTCATTTAATCACTATGTCGCACAGTCAGTTTCGGCCTCGGCTATCGGGTATTCCAGACACTCACACCTACGCTCGGAGTATCCGCATGCACGGCCTGCCCGTAACGAACCACAGCGAATTGCCTGTGATGACAATCGAATACGCCCACGCGACAATGCAGTCCCACCTGGACTGCGTTGCGTCGATGTGCCCGGTCAAGGCGCAGGCGAAGAAACGGCTGATCGATGCGGGGCGGTTGGTCCCGGCTGATGTTCCGCACCAGGGGTTCTGATATGGCCGCCGATCGCATCGAGCACCGGTATCCGAGCCAGGCGATGGCACCGGCAGAGATGCATCGGGAGATCTCCCGCGATCTACACGCTGACTGCACGGTGGGGACTTGTGAGATGTTGCGCGGCTGTTGGACGCGCTTGATCGAGACGGGACATCCGCACCCCACCGATTCGCCCGCCGACTGCCCGGCCTGCACCAGACCCTCTGCCCGACAACAGATCGCTGATAGTGGGTCTGCGCTGGACGCGCCGCAGCGCGTGATCGAGACTCGTTGCGACGCCGAGCGGCTGGACTGTCGCTACCTCCCTGAGCCTCGGCCACCGGCGACGCCCGGCCCCGACATGCAGACCTTGCTGGACGTGCTGGATGGGCTGACCGACCCAGGCGCGAATGCCGCAGCACTCGCCGCACGGCTCACACCGACAACCGCGCCCCGCGATGCAAGGCAGCGATGAGGCCGCGTCCGACCGCGCTGGGTTGGATAGACCCAGTAGTCACCGGCATGCCGGAATGGGACGCCGCACAGGTACGGCGGCTCGCGCGGCGGCTCGGCTACGCACTGGTATGGCCGCCGGAGATCACGCTGGTGCCGCTGGTCGACCAGGTTCGGGGTGCGGATGTGGATGCTGTAATCATGCCGTCGCCGCTGCATCTGGATGTACTGATGTTGCATGCGGTGATGTGTGTCGCGGACGTCGAAACTGTTGCTCCGCGAATGTCTTTCGCTCGGTGGACCGCGTTCTCCTGTGGAAGGCAGGGATGATGAATTGGAGCACGGCCGGGCTGGTGCTGGCGGCTGGTGTGCCGTTGGCGGTGTTGGTTTGGGCGCTGTGCTGGCCGGTGCAAGTATCGCAGCGTAAGCCCAAGCGCAATCGGCGCGGAAGTGAATAGCAAAGACCCACAAGGGTTTTGACTGCTTCGCAAAGCGGAGTGAAATTCGCTGTGACCGAACGGATTCCTGGCCATCGGGCTCATCCGACCCGACCGTTCCACTGCAGGTTCGCGCCAACCTACTTCGTGTGCTGAACCCGCGCGCTCGCGTACAGGCAGATAGCTGCTGCGGCGGCGAGGTTGAGGCTCTCGGCGCGGCCGTGGATCGGGATACGCACTCGGTGGTCGGCCCGGGTGGCGACCGACGGGTCCAGGCCATGCGCCTCATTACCGAACAGCCAAGCCACCGGACCGGCCAGCAGTTCGTCGGCGTCGTCCAGGTCGACCTCACCCTTGGCGGCAGTGGCGAGCACCGTAATGCCTGCTGCCGCAACGGCATCGAGCACCTCGCCGATATCGCGATGCCGCGCGATCGGCACATGGAACAGACTGCCCGCACTCGCGCGGACGCATTTGCCATTGTGCGGATCGACCGCATCTCCCGCCAGCACAACACCATTCGCGCCCACCGCATCGGCGACTCGAATGAGTGTGCCCGCATTGCCGGGCTCGGCGATCTCGACAGGGACGGCGAGCAGTGTCGGCCGCTCGGCCAGCACTTCCGCCAGCGGCACGTCGATGTGGTCGCACACCGCGACAAGCCCTGGCGCGGTGACGGTTTCACCGAGGTGTTCGGCGGCGCGCTCACTCACCAACGTGGTGCGCACGCCCGCGGCGGCAGCCCCGGCGATCAGCTGGTTCTCTCGCACGGCGGCGTGCATCGAATAGAACAGCTCACGCACCCGGCCGGTTTCCAGCGCCGCGGCAACGGAATTCGCGCCCTCCGCCAGGAACTGTCCGGTCTTGCGGCGGGCTGCGGCGCGCTGGAGCTTGACAGCGGAAACGACCCGCGGATTGTGCTCGGAGAGCGCATCCACGGGTCGTTCCGAATGCTGTGTCGTCACGCAGGCCGGATCAGGCTGCCGGGGCGTTGACGTCCTGCGGGAGGGCGGCCTTGGCGACGGCGACCAGACCGGCGAACGCCTCGGCGTCGGAGACGGCGAGCTCGGCGAGGATCTTGCGGTCCACCTCGACACCGGCGGCCTTGAGGCCCTGGATGAAGCGGTTGTAGGTGATGTCGTTCAGGCGCGCTGCGGCATTGATACGGGCGATCCAGAGCTTGCGGAAGTCACCCTTGCGCGCCCGGCGGTCCCGGTAGGCGTAGGTGAGCGAGTGCAGCTGCTGTTCCTTGGCCTTGCGGTACAGCCGCGAGCGCTGGCCGCGGTAGCCCTTGGAGGCCTCGAGAACGGAACGGCGCTTCTTCTGCGCGTTGACGGCCCTTTTGACGCGTGCCATGGGTCAGTCCTTTGTCGATCTAGGGGGCGCTGTGCGTGACGCCCTGGAATTGGTCGGTGGTCGGCGTCCGGAATCCCGGTCGCGCGGGTGCTGGCCTAGGTCTCAGAGACCCAGGAGGCGCTTGACGCGAGGGACGTCAACGGACGCGACGGCCTCCGTGCCGTCCAGACGACGAGTCCGGCGAGTGGACTTGTGCTCGAGCAGGTGGCGACGGTTCGCCTGCTGACGCAGCAGCTTGCCACGGCCCGAAACCTTGAATCGCTTCGAGGCGCCGCTGTGGCTCTTCATCTTCGGCATGGATTCCTCTATCTGTCTCGTACCGGTGGTCCTCGTCGGACCACCGGTTTTCTGATCGGTATTACTGCGGGTCGGCCGGCGCGGCCTGTTCGGCGACCGGTGCGCCCGCGGCAGGTGCGGGAGCGGCAGGCGCTTCGGTGGCGGTGGGACGCGGTGCCCGCGAATCCTCCTGCGCCTTCACCCGCGTCTTCGCACCCTTATGCGGTGCGAGGACCATGGTCATATTGCGACCGTCCTGCTTGGCGGAGGTCTCGACGAAACCCAATTCGGCGACGTCGGAGGCCAGACGCTGCAGCAGCCGGAAACCCAATTCGGGGCGCGACTGCTCACGACCGCGGAACATGATCGTGACCTTGACCTTCGAGCCGGCCTCGAGGAAGCGAACAACGTTGCGCTTCTTGGTCTCATAGTCATGGTCGTCGATCTTGGGACGGAGCTTCTGCTCCTTGATCACGGTCTGCACCTGGTTCTTGCGAGACTCGCGCGCCTTCTGCGCCGTCTCGTACTTGAACTTGCCGTAGTCCATGATCTTGCAGACCGGTGGACGGGCATCCGGCGCGACCTCGACCAAGTCGAGATCCGCCTCGAGGGCGACGCGTAGTGCATCTTCAACACGCACGATCCCAACCTGTTCACCACCCGGTCCGATAAGTCGGACCTCGGGAACGCGGATGCGATCGTTGATGCGGGTCTCAGTGCTGATGGGGCCTCCTAGGTCAAGCGGTGTCGTCAGACGACCGCACGCAATAACGGCAGCCCCTTTTCAACACAAAGGCCCCGGTGCGGTATTCCGCCACGGGGCCCGAGTCGACCGGCCTTCGACCACGAGCATGCTCGTGTCGACCTTGTCCATGACGATCCTCACCGAGGATCCTCCGCACAAGAAACCCGCCCAGGCAGGGCGGGGGACCGGACCGTTTGACCAGTACGATTGCTCGTCGGCAACGGTGGGAGTCGGGCTCCACTTATCAGCCCCGGGCAAGCCCGGGGCGGTCGTCAGCGGAAAGTCTAACATTCCTACTCGCTATCGCCGAATCGCCCCGCCCCGGCGACCGCGCCCGACCACCACGATGCCATCCTCGTGCCTATGAGTGACGAGGCAGTATCCGATGCGACCGACGTCCGCGAGTTGGCCGAGATCCCCGCGGTCGAGATCATCAGCCGCGCCGCGATGATGCTGATGAGCGCGGCGGCGGAGAAGCTCGGGCTCGCCGACGAGGATCCGGACAACAGTCCGCGCCGCGATCTGGACGAAGCGCGCCGCCTGATCACCGCGCTCGCCGGGCTGATCACCTCGTCTATCGAATACTTCGGTCCGCATGCCGGTCCGTATCGCGACGGCCTGAAGTCGTTGCAGCTCGCCTTCCGTGAGTCCTCGGCGCATCCGGACGAGCCGGGCAAGGGTCCGGGCGAGAAGTACACCGGCCCGGTCTACGCCTAGCCGAATTTTGCCCAGCGGGAAACATTGCCCGCTGGGCAAGTTTCGCCGTACTCTGGTGTCATGCCAGATGAGCAAGTCCTCGGCCTTCGCGAGCGCAAGAAGCTCGACACCCGCAAGGCACTCAGCGATGCGACGCTCGAGCTGGCTTTCGAACACGGACTGGCCAATATCACCAGAGAGGACATCGCCGCCCGCGCGGGCGTGTCGGTCCGGACCTTCAACAACTACTTCACCGGTAAGCACGAGGCGCTGGCCTACCGGCAGACCGAGCGGATCCAGCGCAGTCTGATCGCACTGCGGAACCGGCCCGTGGACGAGCCGCTCTGGACCGCGATCACCGCGGCGATCCTGGAACCACTCGAAGTCGACGGCGCCGGGGACCACCCGCCGACACCGCGCCAACTGGCCGTCATTCGCGAATTACTCGAAGCGCCGGAGACCCGGACCGCGGTGTCCAAGGCGGTATCCGACGACTGGATCGAGGCGATCGCGGCACGCACCGGAACCGACGCGGCCCGCGATCTGTATCCCCGCCTCGTCGTCGGCGCGATCGGCGCGATCTACCAGGCCGCTACCGCGACCTATGTGTACGCGAATCCGCCGGTATTGCTCACCACACTGCTACGACAAGCCATCGACGAGGTAGCCGCGGGACTTCCCGCGCCTTCCGTCGACGACTGACTCACCGCACACTCACTTTTCAAAGGCAACAAGAGGTGTATTTGTCATGCCCGAAAACTCTTTCGACGTAGTCATTTCCGGTGCCGGACCGAACGGGCTCATGCTCGCCTGCGAACTCGCACTGGCCGGCGTGCGTCCCATCGTGCTGGAGAAACTGAGCGAGCCCAGTGCCGAGCCGAAAGCGAACGGCCTTGTCGGCCAGGTGATTCGGCTGCTGGATATGCGCGGCCTGTACCACGAATTCGGCGGCGCGCCGGGCGCTCCACAGCCCGTGCCCGGCTATCTGTTCAGTGGGATGCCGGTGTCATTCGCCGAAGTTGTGAACAATCCGATGTACGCGCTGCTCATCCCCCAGCCGAAACTGGTTCGCCTGTTGGAGAAGAGGGCACGCGAACTCGGTATCGAAATCCGTTGGGGCCATGAGCTGACCGATCTGGTCCAGCAGGACGGGAGCGTGACCGTCACAGTGACGGGTCCCGACCGCGAGTACGACCTGACCACCACATACTTGGTCGCTGCTGACGGCGGCAAGAGCTTCGTCCGCAAACACACCGGAATCGAATTCCCCGGCAGCACAAACGCATCGAAGTTGGTCCGGATGGCACACGTGAGCCTGCCGGAGGAACTGCGAACCGGAGACGGCGGCATCCTGATTCCCGGCCTCGGGCGACTTCCCTTCGGACATAACCGACTCGAACGTGGCATGTTCATCTTCGCAGAGCTCGAACGCGGCCGCCCGTTGGTCGCGACCATGGAGTTCGACGGCGATCCGGTACCGGAGGACACGCCGATGACGCTCGACGAACTACGCGCGAGTCTGCGGCGGGTGCTCGGTGTCGACCTTCCGATCGCGCCACCGCCCGGATCCGGCCCGCACGCCTTGCGCCGGACCGAAGGCCAGAACACTCGACTGGCCGAACGCTATCGCGACGGAAATGTGTTCCTGCTCGGCGATTCCGCCCACGTGCATTCGGCGATGGGCGGCCCCGGCCTCAACCTCGGTTTGCAGGACGCGGCCAACCTCGGTTGGAAGCTCGCCGCACAGGTGAACGGTTGGGCACCCGTGGGACTGCTGGACACCTATCACTCCGAGCGATACCCGGTCGGCGAGCGCGTAATGATGCACTCGCTGGCCCAGCTCGCACTGATGGCGCCCGGTCCGGAGGTCACCGCGCTGCGCGAGTTCATGGGCGAACTACTCAAAGCACCTGAAAGCGCTGGACATATCGCACATCTGCTCGCCGGATCCGATATCCGCTACGACATCGGCGATCCGCACCCACTGTCCGGCCGCATGGTCCCGGACCTCACCCTCGAAACCTCGGGCGGCCGAACGCGTATCGCCGATCTGCTGCACTCGGCACGAGCTGTACTGGTCCAATTGACCGAGAACGGCGGGTTCGCCGATATCGCGGGCGACTGGAACGACCGCGTCGACACCGTGATCGCGACCTGTCCGGACGCGCCCGCTGACGCGCTACTTATCCGACCGGACGGATATGTGGCCTGGGCAGGCGAAGTCGGTACCGAAGATGACCGACTCCGGAACGCATTGACGCGGTGGTTCGGTCCAGCTCGAAGCTCGTAGGCACGCCGATGTGGCCCGCCCGGAATCGCGGAGATGCCACCCGGGTGGGCGGCAAGCAACGCGGGGCAATCCGTGCCGCCGCTGCCCGTCGATCTCACGGGGCAATCCAACTCGACCCGAAGTAGTTCACCTTGTGAACAATGAAACGCATTGTGCGCGTGGCCATCTCGGTGACCCAGACATATTGCTGCGGATTTGCGTTCCGCCAGGTTCGGCATGCGATGCTCACTGAATGGCACGGATACTTCTGATCCCCGGATTCTGGCTCGGCGCGTGGGCATGGGACGACGTCGCGGCCGATCTGCGCGGCCGGGGTGACGATGTGCTGGCGCTGACCCTGCCCGGACTCGACCCGGACGATGACGACCGGCTCGGCGCGACCCTGGAAATACAGGCGCAGGCCATCCTCGACGAAATCGCCCCGGATGAGGCGGTGGTGATCGTCGCGCACTCGGGCGGCGCGGCGGCCGCCTACCTCGCCACCGATATCGCCCCGGAACGCTTCAGCCGCGGCATTTATGTCGACGCCGCTCCGCTACCGAATGGCTTCATCCTCAATTCCGCACTGGATGCGACCGTTCGCGAACTCGCGCTACCGGATTGGGATCAGTTGGAGGCCGACGGCAATAGCCTCACCGGACTGGACGATGCGTCCCTGGCCCGGTTCCGCGAATGTGCCGTTTCCGAACCCGCCGCAGTCGCCGCCGCTCCCCTGCGACTGAGTGAGTCCCCGGCGCGCCTTGCCATCCCGACGACGGTGATCTGCAACAGCATCACCGCCGACCTGGTCAAACAACTCCGCGATGCGGGTCAGGAACCAATGTTCGCCGAATTGGCCAAGATCGACGCCGAATACATCGATCTGCCCACCGGCCATTGGCCGATGTGGTCCCGATACAAGGAACTCGCCGAACTGATCCACTGCATCGCGAACCGCTGAGCCCGCAACCCATCGACGGTAGTCAAATGGTGGCTCCAAACACACCCACAACCACCATTTGACTACCTTCGCCGAAAAGCCGCTCCGAACGCAACGACGGCCGGTCGACTGAGCTGGAGGCTGCGAGCCTGTCCAGCCGACTGCGGAAGGTACGGCGGGTACGACACACGAGGTGCCCAGCACTGCTCCGGTACAACCACTGGACGGCCACGCCTGTCTTGTTCAGCGGTTCCCTGAAAGTCGGTGCGCAACAACAGGCCTCCCGAAGGGAGACCTAGCGGAGACGGGAACGCCACCCCTTGGGGAGATTTTGTCATTTTGGCCAGGTCAAGCTGCGGTAGGTCCCGTTGTCCTGCACCGACTCCTCGGGTCAGGCCAGCCCAGCAACAATTTGCCATCCCACGGTTTTGCCGGAGCAGTGCTGGCACGCCGAGTGCCGTACCGGACATACCTCCCGCGTTCATGCACGCAGCCAACAATTTCCAGCTCAGCCAACTGGCTGTGGTCGCGTTCTAGAGCGTTTTGGCGAGGGTAGTCGAATGGTGGTTGTGGGTGCTGTTTCGAGCAACCATTTGACTACCCTCGCTAGGTTTATAGCCATTTGACCGGGCTTGCTCTGCCGAGAGATCAGCGGAGCGCGGCGGCCTTCCGCGATGCGCGCTTCGCGGCGGCAGCATTCGGTGCCGGAATCTTCGTCGCCGTCGCCTTGGTGGCCGACGAATTGTTCGTCGCCTTCTTCGCTGGGGCTGCCTTCTTCGCCGCCTTCTTGGCCGGAGCCTTGGGCTCGGTCGCGGCGGGCAGTGCCAGGACTTCCTTCAGGAACTGACCGGTGTAGCTGTCGCCCACTGCCGCAACATCTTCCGGGGCGCCTTCGGCGACGACCGTGCCGCCGCCGGAGCCACCCTCGGGACCCATATCGACCACCCAGTCGGAGGTCTTGATGACGTCCAGATTGTGTTCGATGACGATGACCGTATTGCCCTTGTCCACCAAGCCGTTGATGACGAGCAGCAGCTTGCGGATGTCCTCGAAGTGCAGGCCGGTGGTCGGCTCGTCGAGGATGTAGACGGTGCGCCCGGTGGAGCGCTTCTGCAGTTCGGCCGCCAGTTTGACGCGCTGTGCCTCACCGCCGGAGAGGGTCGGCGCACTCTGGCCGAGTCGCACATAGCCCAAGCCGACGTCGACCAGGGTCTTGAGGTAGCGGTGGATCGAGGTGACCGGCTCGAAGAACCCCGCGGCCTCCTCGATCGACATATCGAGCACCTCGGCAATGGTCTTGCCCTTGTAGTGCACCTCGAGCGTCTCCCGGTTGTACCGGGCGCCGTGGCAGACCTCGCACGGGACATACACATCCGGCAGGAAGTTCATCTCGATCTTCAAAGTGCCATCACCCGAGCACGCTTCGCAACGGCCGCCCTTGACATTGAACGAGAACCGGCCGGGCTGGTAGCCGCGCACCTTCGCCTCGGTGGTTGCCGCGAACAGGGTCCGGATCTTGTCGAATACGCCGGTATAGGTGGCCGGATTCGAGCGTGGCGTCCGGCCGATCGGCGACTGGTCCACCTGCACGAGCTTGTCCAGATGATCGAGGCCGTTGATCCGGGTGTGCCGGCCCGGCACCTGCCGCGCACCGTTCAGCTTGTTCGCGAGCACGGTCGCCAGAATGTCGTTGACCAGCGTGGACTTACCGGAACCGGAAACACCGGTGACCGCGGTGAGCACGCCAAGCGGAAAGCTGACATCGATATTGCGCAGGTTGTGCTCGTTCGCACCGACCACGGTGAGCTGGCGCTTCTTACTGACCGGCCGCCGCACCATCGGCACCTCGATGCGCTCGCGGCCCGAAAGATATGCGCCGGTCAGCGATTTCGGGTCGGTGAGCAGTTCCTGATAAGGACCGCTGTGCACGACTTCACCACCGTGCTCACCTGCCAGCGGACCGATATCGACCACCCAGTCCGAGGCCCGAATGGTGTCCTCGTCGTGTTCGACCACGATCAGCGTATTACCGAGATTCCGCAGCCGCGTGAGCGTTTCGATGAGCCGCCGGTTGTCGCGCTGGTGCAGACCGATCGACGGTTCGTCGAGCACATACAGCACACCGACCAGCCCGGATCCGATCTGGGTCGCCAACCGGATGCGCTGCGCCTCACCACCGGACAGCGTCGCCGCGGCTCGCGACAGGCTCAGATACTCCAGTCCCACATCCAACAGGAAGCCCAGGCGCGCCTGCACTTCCTTGAGCACCTGCCCGGCAATGGCGGTCTCCCGCTCCCCCAGCGTCAAGGCGTTCAGGAATGCCGAGCAATCACCGATCGACAATTCGCTCACATCGGCGATGGACTTCTTCTCACCGCCCGAGGCGATGGTGACGGCCAGAATTTCCGGACGCAGCCGAGCACCGTTGCACACCGGGCACGGCACATCGCGCATGTACCCGTCGTAATGCTCCTTCATCTGCTCGGATTCGGTGCTCTCCATGCGCCGCTGCAGGAACGGCATCACGCCCTCGAAATCGGCGTAGTACGAACGCTTCCGGCCGTACCGGTTGGTGTAGGAGACGTGCACCTGATCCGAACTGCCCTCCAGCACCGCCTTGCGTGCCTTCGGCGGCAGGTCCTGCCACGGCGTATCCATGGAGAATCCGACGGATTCGGCCAGACCCGACAGCAGCCGGGTGAAGTATTCGGCGGTCTGTCCGCGCGACCACGGTGCGATCGCGCCCTCGGCCAGGCTCAATTCGGGATCGGGCACCACCAGTTCCGGATCGACCTCCTTACGGATGCCGAGTCCCGTGCAGTCCGGGCACGCACCGTAGGGCGAGTTGAACGAGAACGAGCGCGGTTCGAGATCCTCGATATCCAGGGGGTGACCGTTGGGGCAGGCCAGGCGTTCGGAGAACCGGCGCTCCCGATCGTGGGCGTGCTCGTCGCGGTCGACGAAGTCCAGTACCACGATGCCGTCGGCCAACCGCAGCGCGGTCTCGATCGAATCGGTAAGGCGCTGTTTGGAACTCGGCTTCACCTGGAGCCGGTCCACCACGACCTCGACGTCGTGCTTCTCCTGCTTCTTCAGCTTCGGCGGATCGGTGAGCGGATACACCACGCCGTCGACCCGGACGCGCGAATAGCCCTGGCTGTTCAATTGGTCGAACAGATCGACGAATTCGCCCTTGCGGGTGCGCACCACCGGCGCGAGCACCTGGAATTTGATGCCCTCCTCCATGGCGAGCACCTGATCCACGATCTGCTGCGGACTCTGCTTGGCGATCAGCTCACCGCAGACCGGGCAGTGCGGAGTACCGGCGCGCGCATACAGCAGACGCAGGTAGTCGTAGACCTCGGTGATGGTGCCGACCGTCGATCGGGGGTTGCGGTTGGTCGACTTCTGATCGATCGAAACGGCAGGCGAAAGGCCCTCGATGAAGTCGACGTCCGGCTTGTCCATCTGCCCGAGGAACTGGCGCGCGTAGGCCGACAGCGATTCGACATAGCGGCGCTGCCCCTCGGCGAAGATCGTGTCGAAGGCGAGGCTGGATTTGCCCGAACCGGATAGACCGGTGAACACGATGAGACTGTCGCGGGGCAGATCGAGATCGATGCTCTTGAGATTGTGCTCCCGAGCTCCGCGCACAGTGAGGCGTTCCGCCACCAGGTGTCCCTTCTCGATCGTGTCGGTCCAACAGACGTGATACCCCCAGCGCCATGCTAGGCCGACCCACCGACAAGTTTCGTCGCACGCCGGGTTCCCCGGTCATCGGTCCAGGTCAGGAGTCGGATCGACGCAGCTTTCCAGCCAATCCGCTGAGCTGCCAGCCCCCATTGTCCACGGTGACGGTGAGCACATCCGACCCCACCCGGACCCCGCTCACCCGCAGGGGCAGGTACCGATCCGGCACCGCGGGCGCGACCGACGCCGAGCCGGTACCCGGCTCCAACCGCAACATGCTCCGCATGAAAAGCAGCGGCGCCGCCGACGCCCACGCCTGCGGCGAGCAGGAGGTCGGATACGGCACCGGCGCGTCGAATTCCGCGCGGTCGAAACCGCTGAACAGCTCGGGCAGTCGATAGCCGAAGCGAGTCGACGCGTCGAGAACCCCGTCGATCACACGGTTGGCATGTTCGGTGAAGCCGTAGCGCATCAGTCCGGCGGCGCAGATCGCGTTGTCGTGCGGCCAGACCGATCCGTTGTGATAGCTCACCGGGTTGTAGGCACCCATGTCGGTGGCCAAGGTGCGGATACCCCACCCGCTGAACATCTCCGGCGACAGCAGGTGATCCGCGACCGGCCGCGCCTTGTCCTCGTCGATGATCCCGGTCCACAGGCAGTGCCCGATATTCGAGGTCAGCGCGTCGATCGGCCGCTTGTCCCCGTCCAGACCGATGGCGAACCAACCGTGCTCGGGCAACCAGAACGCCTTGTTGAACGCTTCCTTCAATGCGGCCGCCTTGACGCGGAACCGATCCGCGGTCGGGTGATCACCCACATCGGCCGCGAGCGCCGCCCGCGCCACATACGCGGCGTACACATATCCCTGCACCTCGGCCAGCGCGATCGGCGCCTCGGGCAGCCTGCCGTCGGCGAAGTTCACCCCGTCCCACGAGTCCTTCCACCCCTGATTCGCCAAACCGTGCTCGGCCGCGCGCTGATACTCGACGAATCCGTCGCCGTCCGCATCACCGAAGTGTTCGATCCACTCCAGCGCCCGATCCGCATGCGGCAGCAGCTCGTCCCTGGTCTCGACGTCCAGTCCCCAGCGATGCAACTCACCGAGCAACATCACGAAAAGCGGTGTGGCATCAGCGGTTCCGTAGTACACGGTGTCACCGCCGAGCAGCGACGTCGCCGCCCGTCCGAACCGCACCTCGTGCGGTATCTTTCCCGGCTCCTCCTCGGTCATGGCGCGAACCTCGCTGCCCTGCAAGCCGGCCAGACTCTGCAGCGTGCCGACGGCCAGCCGCCGGTCCAGCGGCAACACCATCCATGAGGTGAGTAGCGAGTCCCGCCCGAACAGCGCCATGAACCACGGCGCGCCCGCGGCGACCACCGCCCGTTCCGGATGACCGGGATCGAAGATGCGCAGTGCGCCGAGATCGACGACAGCGCGGCGCAGTACCGCGGCGAGTGTCTGATCGTCGGTCTGGACCGACGGCGAATTCTCGTACCATTCGCGCATCCGCAATGCGGGCGCGCTGTGCGAGATCGGATTCCCACACGGATGCCGCGGCGTCACCACCGAGCCGAGCGTCGGCTGGTACTGGATGCACACCGACCATTCCCCGCGCCCAGGCAGCTCGACCTGCCACCGCAATTCGCGATCGACCGCGGTCGCCCCCGCGGCGGTCACCGTCACCGCGAGCGGCAGATCGGTCCGGCTGATCTCGACCGTGCCCGCCGTCGCCTTGCTCTTGGTGACCACCACGCTGTCGCCGATCCGCCCCTCCTTCACCTCGAACAGATCGGCGAAATCGGCATCGAGTTCCAGCACCACCACACAGCTGATCGCCGCACCGGAGAGATTGCGGACGGTCACGTCATCGCGCATACCGTCGCCGACATAGCGCGCGACGGTCACCAGTGCCGTGCTGTCGGCGCGTCCGGGCCGCGGCGGCGTCCTGGCCAGCAGCGTCGCGCTGTAGGGCTCGGTGTGCTGGACGGTGAGCGGTTGCGGCGCCAACCCGTCGACGGTCAGCCGCCACCGCGACAGCACCCTGGTATCGCGCACGAACAATCCCTCGGCACGATTCGGGCTGATGACACCGCCGTCCTCGCTGATACAGAAGGTCGAGCCCTCGACCAAGGTGACCCCGGCGACCGCTCGGGGGGCCACGGGATCGGCGCCGTCACCCCAGGGGCTCGTCAAGCGACCGGCGTGGGCAGCATGGCCCGGCTCGTCGCTACCCGAGGCGCCAGTGGCTCCTCGCGCGGTTCGGGGTTGTCGGCTCCCATCAGTGGACGCACCGGCTCAGTGTAGTAGCGCCGCTGCTCCGGTTCGCGGATCTCGGTGATCATCACCGGTTTTCGGCGCGCCAGCCGGTCCGGACCGCTCGATGCACCCGTTCTCCGCATTCATCCGGCCGACGAAGGCGAGGTAGCCACCGGTGCCGGCACTCACGGCGGCACGATCAGCCCGATCTTCATGGACACGTCCACGCTTCTTCGGGTCCCGGCTGGGGATCGATCACAGGGCGCTCTCGAATGGCGCGGCCATGTGCGAACCGCCATTGCACGCCGCATTCTCCGCACCGGAACAGGGCGTCCCGGTGGTCGACGAAGGTGCCGATAGCATGCGAACCACAATCGGGACAGCTCCGCGGCGTACCGAAAATATTGCCGAAATCGAGCGTCGCTGAATATGTCATTGTTCGACATAACTATGCATGGGGCCCTCCAAGGCCGCGCTACCGAAGACCGCTATGAATGACTTCGGCCTCAGCATACCCGGAACCCCGATTCGCACAATGCCATTCAAGCGGTCGGTTTCTTTCGGTGTTTCGATAGCGCTCGTCGGTAAATTCGAGTCCCCATTACTCGAAAATGTCGTTCCCAGGCATACCGGTGCGGCCCGCCGAGGGATACCTTGTCGGGTAGGACCAAACGCCGGGGGCGCACGAGATCCCCTGCACCGCACAGGAGGTCGCGTGATCACAGTGTTCCTCGTCGACGACCACGAGATCGTCCGGCGCGGCCTAGTCGACCTGCTGGAGAGCGATCCGGAACTCACCGTGATCGGCCAGGCCGGCGACGTCGCGGACGCCATAGCGGGCATTCACGCCCTGCGACCCGATGTCGCTGTACTGGACGTCCGACTTCCCGACGGCAACGGCATCGAACTGTGCCGCGACCTACTTGCCGAAATCGACGATTTGCATTGCCTCATCCTGACGTCCTACACCGATGAACATGCCATGTTGGACGCGATATTGGCGGGCGCGAGCGGCTATGTCGTCAAGAACATCAAGGGCATGGAATTGGCCGCGGCGATCAAACAGGTCGGCATCGGACGTTCGCTATTGGATAACCGCGCGGCGGCCGCACTCAAAGCCCGGCTACGGTCCAGCACCGAAAAAGACGGGCCGCTGGCCGGCCTCACCGAACAGGAACGCCGACTGCTCGCACTGCTCGGCGAGGGATTGACCAATCGACAAATCGCGGCACGAATGTTCCTGGCGGAGAAGACCGTCAAGAATTACGTCTCCCGGCTTTTGGCCAAACTCGGCATGGAACGACGCACCCAAGCCGCGGTGCTGGCCTCCAAACTGCGTGAGAGCTAGCGGATTTCTACCGGAACGACGATGGTGAGATCCCCGTCGTAGCGGCGATACAGCAGGCGGCCGCGGCCGCTGTCGGCATCGGTGAAGAACAGGAACGGCAGCCCCTTACGGCACAGCCGGGTCACCGCCGCCTCCTCGATCAGGACCGGCGCCGGATCCGAATCCATGATCAGGGGTAGGGAATTCACCGTGAGCGGCCGCTGCGCCGGAGCCTGCGGCGGCAGGGTGGTGCGTTGCCTGGTCAGCCGGATGCCGAGTGGATCCGCCCAGCTCACCAGGGCATCCTCACCGGTTTCGGCATCGATGAACAGGTATGAGTCGTAATCCATCGCATCCATCACCGCCGACGCCTCGGCGGGCGTACCGGTCAGCAACGCGCAGCGCTTCCTCCGCACGATCGGGCGCGGCTCGGTGACCCTGGCCAGGGGCGGACGCGCCGGATCGGGCCACTCGCGTGACTGTTTGGTCGCCAGCCGGGCGATCTGACGGTCCAGCCGTTCCACCGCGAAGGTCACCGCGAAGCCGCGCGGACCGGTGACCTGCACGCGGGTCGGGGTGTCGTGTATGCGAATGTTGGCCTGTACCAACGTGGGTTCTTCCGAATCCACCGGCGCGGTCACCCGCACCCGTGCCGCTGCGTCGAGGTGGTGCCGGCGCAGTACGCGGCCGATCCCCCGCACCGCCCTGGTCACATCCGCGGGTGGCACCGCACCCCGGGTGGTCACGGCAAGTTCGGGGTCGGCGGCAGTGGCCCACAGCTCCGACGAACGCAACGGCGAATTCATAGGACATCCCTACTTTCTATTCCCGGTGTGCGACTATGCCATCACCGCTACGCCACCGCGAACAGGGCCGAAAGTCCTCGATCGACCAACTAGACTGGCGTAGGCGCTGTTACGCGCCAGCCAGAACAGGATGCCGTCATGACCGAAGAGCTGGGCAGCGGCCTCTATTCGGTACGCGACACGCTGTCGCAACTTCGGCTCCGGGAGCTGCTGTCGGAGGTCAGGGAACGCGTCGAGCTGATCATCGATTCACGCGACCGGATGGACGGCTTGGTCGAGGCGATGCTGACCGTCACCTCCGGCCTCGACCTCGATGAAACGCTGCGCGCCATCGTGCATACCGCCACCAGCCTGGTCGACGCCCGCTACGGCGCGCTGGCCGTGCGCGGACATGAGCAGCAGGTCACCCAGTTCCTCGACGAGGGCATGGACGACACCATCCGGGAGCGCATCGGCCAGCTTCCCGCCGGACACGGCGTACTCGGCGAGGTATTCACCCAACCCAAACCGCTGCGCCTCGACGAACTCTCGAAACACCCTGCCTCCGTGGGGTTTCCAGAACACCACCCGCCGATGCACACCTTCCTCGGCGTCCCGGTGCGCATTCGCGACGAGATCTTCGGCAGTCTCTACCTGACCGAGAAAGCCAATGGTCAGCCGTTCACCGAGGACGACGATGTACTCGTGCAGGCGCTGGCGGCCGCGGCCGGTATCGCGGTCGACAACGCCAGGCTCTACGAATCGGCGCGCACCAGACAGGCCTGGATCGAGGCCACCCGCGACATCGCCACCGAATTCCTCGCGGGCACCGAACCCGATCTGGTGCTCGCCCACGTCGTCGACCATGCGCGCACCCTGACCGGCTCACATCAGTCGTTCCTGGCCAGCACTGCGGTACCGCAACTCCAACTCGCCGCGGTCTCCGAACTCGTCATTACCCAATGGTCCGGTCCGGGTAGCGGATTCGACGGACTGATCGTGGACGCCGACGGCACCGCACTCGGCGAGGCCTTCACCCGCCGCACACCGCTGCGCTTCGACGATGCAGCCCGGATCGACCTCGGCGTCCCACTGCACGATGTCGGGCCCGCGCTGATCCTGCCGCTGTGCACACCCGACGCCACCCTCGGCACGCTGGTCACCGTGCGTCCCATCGGCTCACCGCCCTACCCCGACGAACTCGTCGAGCTGACCAACGCCTTCACCGACCAGGCCGCGCTGGCCATGCAGCTGGCCGAAACCCAGCGCAGAATGCGCGAACTCGACATCCTCGCCGACCGCGACCGCATCGCCCGCGACCTGCACGACCATGTGATCCAGCGGCTGTTCGCCATCGGGCTCACCCTGCAGAGCGCGGTACCGCGCGCCGAGATACCCGAAGTGCGCCAACATCTTTCGACGGTCATCAATGATCTGCAGGAGGTGGTCCAGGAGATCCGCACCTCCATCTTCGATCTGCACGGCGGCAATGGCGGCAGTATCGAATTGCAGCAGCGGATCGAGGATGCGGTGCGCCAGCAGACCACCGATTCGCCGCTGCGGGCCACCGTGCAGGTGACCGGACCGCTGTCGGTACTGGAGGCCGAATTGGCCGATCACGCGGAGGCGGTGGTGCGCGAGGCGGTGAGCAATGCGGTGCGGCATTCCGGCGCGGCGACCGTCTCGGTGGAGATCAGTGTGGCCGATGATCTGACCATCGTGGTCACCGATGACGGCTGGGGCATCCCGAATCACGTGATCCGCAGCGGATTGCGGAATCTGGAGCAGCGGGCCGAGAAGTCGGACGGGCAGTTCACCATCGGACCCGCGGTGGCGGGTATGCACGAAACAGAGGGCATGCCGGGCACGAAGTTGTCCTGGTCGGTGCCGCTTCCGTAGATCGGCTCAGTCCACCGGGCCGAGCACGACCATCGAATTATTGCCGCCCATGCCGAGCGACAGCTTGACCGTGATCCCGCCCTCGAAGGGCGTGGGACCGTCCAATAGTCGCTCGTAGGCGGGTGCGACGATCGGTGCGGCGGGCACGATGCCGCGGTCGTAGGCCAGTGCCGCCGCGGCCACCTCGACACCGGCCGCCGCCCCCTGGCAGTGCCCGGCGAGCGGCTTGACCGAATAGACGTGCGGCCGGTCGTCGAACATCCGCCGCAGCAGATCCCGCTCGGCCACATCGCACTGCCGGGTGCCGGTGCCGTGCGCGTTGAAATACCGCACGTCCGCGGGGGCGATAGCAGCGTCCGCGAGCGCGTGGCGCGCACAGTTGAAGATCTGGGTGTGCCCGGGATCGACCGAAACCACGTGATAGGCGTCATTGGTCATGCCGCCGCCGAGCACCGCGGCATAGGGCCGCTCGACCGAGCGCGTGAGGACGAAGGCGACCGACGCCTCGCCCATGCTGAAACCGCGGCTGCCCTCCTGAAAGGGGCGGCAGGCGGCCAGTGGTTCGGCATCGCCGACCGCGGCGCCGAGCCGGACGAAGTGCTCGAGCATTTCGGGGGTGGCCGACATATCGGTGGCGATGCAGATCACGTCGTCGGCGACACCGCACCGCAGCCAGAGTTCGGCGGTGATCAGCGCGACATTCGCCGAACTGCACGCCGCCGAGACATTCATCGATGGCCCGTGGAAGCCGAATTCCTGCTGTAGCACCGAGATCGGTGTGGAGGGCAGTAGTCGCATGTAGTCGCGTGAGCGCCGGTGCCCCTCATCGACCAGATAGAAGTCGCGCCAATTGGCGACGTCGCCGAGCACGATGGCGTGCAGCAGGCCGACGGTGCGGCCGGGTCGCCAACCGCGCGCGGACGCGTCGGCGATCGCCTCGCGGCCCGCCTCCTGCATGGCACGCCCGTACAGGCTGGTGCTCACCATGGGATCACCGCCATCGGGAATCAGCGAAACCCAGGCGTACTCATCGCGGCCGAAGCCGTAGCCTGGTTGTAGCGAGGCCGCGGATTTCCCGCTCAGCAGCCCCTGCCAGAGCGTCTCCCGACCCCAGCCGTACCCGCTGACCGCACCGATCCCGGCGATCGTCATATGATCTTGATGGTGCTTTTCACTGTTCGGGTTGGTACCCGGCATGGCATCGCTCCTTCACCGGCTCCCGGGGCCGAAGCGACGTTCGGCTCGCGAGAAATGTTCACAAATCCGGGTTCTGTAATGATCACCAGATAGCGGCGGATGGAGTGCCCGGACTGTGAGCGAAGCAATAGCGTCGACGATGTGATCTTGTACACGTCGAGACCAGAATAATCCCATGTTCCAATGGCCATGATCGGGTCGATGATCGGGGGTTCGGAGTGGATCAGGACAAGGCAGTCGACGTCGGCGTCGACGCCGAGCAACTGGCTCAGCGCTACCGGTCCCTGGTCGAACACTCCCCGGACGGGATCGTCGTGCACGAGCGCGGCACCGTCGTCTACGCCAATCAGGCCACCGCCCGCATGCTGGCCGCCGACAGCGCCGACGAGGTGATCGGCCAACCGCTGACCCGGTTCGTCCATCCCGATTCGGTGCCCGGCATGGTGGATCGCATCAGCCAGCTGACCACGGCGGGCGCCGCCTCCGATCCCACCGAAATGGAGCTGATCCGGGTAGACGGCAAGATCGTCCCGGTCGAGACGGTTTCGGTGCTCACCGCATGGCACGACCACCTCGCCTATCAGGTGGTCATCCACGATCTCACCGCCCAGCGCGCCGCCGAGGCCGCGCAGCGCCGGGCCGAACAGCACTTCACCACGGTGGTCTCGCAGTTGGAGGAGGGTGTGGTGGTGATCGACCGGAACGGCCGCATCGAATCGGCCAATCCCGCGGCCGTGCGGATCTTCGGCACCGACGAACGCACCGGTGAACTCGTCGGCGCAACCATCGACGAACTGCCGCTGATCCTGCTCGACGCCAACGCCCAGCCGCTGCCGCCGAGCCGGCATCCGGTCGCACGCACCCTGGCGACCGGCGAAACGATCACCAGATACATCTTCGGCGTCGACCGTCACGATGGTCAGCGCCGCTGGCTCTCCGGCAGTTCGCGGCTGCTCAATCCCGGCGATCCCGATTCACCCGCGGTGTCCTCCTTTGCTGATATCACCGAATTCCGGGCCAGTCGAAGGCAATTGGAGTTCCAGGCCACGCACGACTCGCTGACCGGGCTGGCCAATCGCTCACTGATTCTGTCCCAGCTCGCCAATGCGCTGGCCGTCAGCGAGGATCTGCCTGTCTCGACCGTGCTGTTCATCGACCTCGACGGCTTCAAGGCGATCAACGACACCCTCGGCCACGCGATCGGCGATACCGTGCTGCAGATCGTGGCCCAGCGGTTGCAGCACGCACTGCGCGGCACCGATCTGGTCGGCCGGCTCGGCGGCGACGAATTCCTGGTGCTGCTGTCCGGCCGCACCCGACGCGTCGATCTCGACTCGCTGGTCGAGCGGCTGCGCTCGACCATGGCCGAGCCGATCATCGCGCGCGGGCACCGGATCGAGGTGAACGCCTCGATCGGCGTGACCGAACTCGCAGAGGGCGACAACCGCACGCCCGAGGCGGTGCTGCACGACGCCGATCTGGCGATGTACCGCGCCAAGCCGACCGGCCATCGGGAAAGCACCAGCCTGGGCCGCAGACCGAATAACACGCACGCTTCCTGAGGGTTCCATGATCATCGAACACGCGCTGTTGCCCGTCCGCCCCGCCGAGTCGGCGGCCTTCGAGGCGGCATTCGCCGAGGCCAGGCCGATCATCGAGAGTATGCCGGGCTTCCGGTCGCTATCGCTGTCACGGTGCGTCGAGGCGCCCGGCACTTATTTGCTGCTGGTGGGATGGGAACAGTTGAGCGACCATGTTGATGGCTTCCGCGGGTCCGCCGGATATCAGCGCTGGAAGCAACTGCTGCATCACTTCTACGAACCGTTCCCCGTCGTCCAACATTTCACGCCGGTCCAGGCCACGGACCCGCTACCTGCGGTTACAGCGAGCCCGCCGAACCGGCAGTAGACTCGAAAACTCTGTTTTCAATGGCGTTCGCGTGCACCGTGACCTGCGTGTGCACCGGCTCATCGCGGTGACAAGGAGTTCAGTTTGCCCGACCGCCTCACTCAGGATCGTGCCGCGCACGACGGCACACCCGAGCGGAACCGCGATATCGACCTGGAGCAGGCCTACGTGTCCGTGCTCTATGAACGACTCGACGATATGCGCGAATACGCCACGAAACGGCTGCGCACCGTGCTGCTGGAAACCGGTGGCACCCCGCAGGCGCGCACCGAACGCGAATCCTTCAGCCAGCTCTATTCCGAGGATCTCGCCAAATACGACGCCGCCGAACACGGCCTGTGTTTCGGCCGCATCGACCTCGACGACGAGCTAGAAGGCGAATACCGCTACATCGGCAGGCTCGGCATCCTCGACGAGAAGGACGATTACGAGACGCTGCTGCTGGATTGGCGCGCGCCGCTGGCCCGTCCGTTCTATCTCGCGACGACTGCCACCCCGGACGGGGTGATCCGGCGCCGACATATCCGGTCCCGCAATCGGCGGGTCACGGCCATCAATGACGAATATCTGGACCTCGACGCCGCTCGGACTGCCGGTGTGACCGATGGCGAGGGCGGGGTCGGCAGCGAGAGTGCGCTGCTCTCGGCGCTCAATGCCGCGCGCACCGGCCATATGAACGACATCGTCGAGACCATCCAGAGCGAGCAGGACGCGATCATTCGCTCCGAGCACAAGAGCGTGCTGGTGGTCCAGGGCGGTCCGGGCACCGGCAAGACCGCCGTCGCACTGCACCGCGCGGCGTATCTGCTCTACACCTACCGTCAGCAATTGGCCAAGAGCGGTGTGCTGATCATCGGTCCGAACGCCACCTTCCTCGACTACATCGGTCAGGTGCTGCCATCGCTCGGTGAGACCGGCGTGCTGCTGTCCACCATTGGCGATCTGTATCCGGGAGTGAAGGCCACCCGCGAGGATTCGCTGCGCGCCGGAGAGGTCAAGGGCTCGCTGGCCATGCTGGAGGTGCTCAAGCAGGCGGTGCGCGACCGTCAAGAGGTGCCCTCCGAACCCGTCCGCCTCGCCTTCGACGGCTACCCGGTCACACTCGATCGCAAGATCGCCACCAAGGCGCGCGGTCGCGCCCGCTCCTCGCGGCGTCCGCACAATCTGGCCCGGCCGATCTTCGCTTCCTCGGTCATCGACGCGCTCACCGAACAACTGGCCCAGACCATGGGCGCGGATCTGTCCGGCGGCTACCGGGGGATGGCAGGAGGCGCAGCCGACGGGGCGGGTAAGGAAAGTCTGCTCAGCCGAACCGATCTCGCCGAGATCCGGGACGAGATGCGGGCCGATCCGGAGATCCAGACGGCCATCGGCAAGCTCTGGCCGATCCTGTCGCCGCAGGAGGTGCTCGCGGATCTGCTGGCCGATCCGAAGCGACTCGACCGGGCCGCGAGCAGTCTGGATCCGGCCGACCGAGCCGAACTCGCGCGCTCGGACAACGGCGAGTTCAGCGCGCCGGACGCGCCACTGCTCGACGAACTGGCCGAACTGCTCGGCATCGACGACACCGAGGAACGCGAACGCGCCCGCCGTCGCTGGCGGGCCCAATTGGCCGAGGCGCAGGACGCGCTCGACATCCTGACCGGTTCCGCGCCACAGGACCTCGAGGACGACCTCGATCCGGAGATCCTGATGGCCTACGACCTGATCGACGCCGGCCAGCTGGCCGAACGTCAGGATGTGCGCAATCGGCAGACCACCGCGGAACGCGCCGCGGGTGACCGCAATTGGACCTACGGCCATGTGATCGTCGATGAGGCGCAGGAACTTTCGGAGATGGCCTGGCGAATGGTGATGCGCCGCATACCGAATCGGTGGGTCACGGTGGTCGGCGATGTCGCGCAGACCGGCGATCCGGCGGGCGCCTCGTCCTGGCAGCGGATGCTGGAACCCTATGTGGCACAACGGTGGAAGCTCACCGAGTTGACCGTCAACTACCGGACACCGGCGGAGATCATGGCGGTCGCGGCGGATGTGCTCGCCGAGATCGATCCGGCCGCGTCGGTGCCGCGGTCGGTGCGGGAGACGGCTGTGCGGCCCCGCGCCCATGCCGTCGATGCGAGCGAATTGCGCAGTGCGGTAGCACAATTGGTAGCCGCGGAGACGGGCCCGGGTACCACGGCCGTCATCACACCGCATGAGATGGTCGCGGACTTCGCCGAGTTGGCGGGCGAATCCGTCCGGGTGCTCACGGTGCACGAGGTCAAGGGCCTGGAATTCGACGCGGTCTATCTGGTGGAACCCCAAGGGATCCTCGACGAATCGCCGCGTGGGATGAACGACCTGTACGTGGCACTGACCCGAGCGACCCAGCGACTCGGCGTGGTGCACACCGGCGACCTGCCACCGGTGCTCAGCGCACTGGATTGACGAGAACGACGACAGCCGCACATTCCTGGGGAATGTGCGGCTGTTGCTTCGGCTTTATTGCTTACCTGACGGTGTGCACGATCAGCACATCGGAGCGGGACTTGCGCGCCACATCCGAGGGCACCGAACCCAGCAACCGGCCCGCCAGGGTGTTCAGGCCGCGGTTACCGACGACCAGCAGATCGCCCTCGACCTCCTTGATGAGCGCGAGCAGGGATTCGACGGGCTCACCCACGATCGCACGCTCGACGATCTCCTCGGCGCCCGCTGCGGTCGCGCGGTCGCGGGCGGTGCGCAGGATCTCGTTGGTGGGCGCGGAGCCGCGCACCTGGTAGGCCTCGTCCTTGAGCACATCGGCGGCGGCGGCCACATCGCGATCGTCGGTCGGGTAGTACGCGCAGGCCACGACCAGGGTCGCACCCGCGGCCGCGGCCAGCGAAGCGGCCTTGTCGACGGCGACGTACGACGAGTCCGAGCCATCGGTACCGACGACAATGGTCCGGTAGGCGGTCATGCCTCCACCTCGCTAGCGCTCGGCTCCGGCATGACCGCCTGTGGCGCTGCGCCCATGGTTCGCTCGCTTCGCTCCCTCACGGCTTTCTCCTCCAACTATGTGGTGTCGGGTGCCTGCGCCGGTGCCACGTGGAGTCGTGGCACCAGCGCGGCGACTGGGGTCGACCATAGCGGCAAATCGGCCGGAAATAGCAGAAATCGCAACACATCACACTTCGGGTGTTCTGGGTTTACCGGCACAGGTTCATCCGGCGAATGCCGCAGGACCTTTGCGACCTGGGCGGATCTAATTTCCGGGTCCGCGACTTGTGATCCATCACAACCGGCGCGAACGCTCTTGTCCCCCTGGGATATTCATCACATTTACCCGACCGCGGCCGCTATACGACGGCAATGTCGGCCCGACCGGGACCGGTAAGAACGTACCCGACCGGGCCGACGCCATCCACCCGGTTCCGCAGTTACCGCGATGGAGCTCCGTCGACCCGAAAATGCCGACGACGTCTATACGGCTCACAATATCGGCGCGATCGGCACAAATCCGGTCGTATCTACAGACCGGTGAAAAGCGGTCCGGTGATGGTCAATCCGAGTTCGTCGACATGCGCGAAGAAGGCGAACAACATCAGCGAGGCGCCGGCCAGCGCGAGATCCTTGTTGAAATGGATCATCTCGCCCTGTTGAGCCTGCGGATCGGTCTCCTTCCAGAACTGGTGCATCAGGAATGCGGTCGGCACCAGCATGATCACCAGCAGCAGCGCCCCGAGGTCGGCCCATACGCCGAGCAGCACGCTGAGGCCGCCCACCGCGAGAACGACGCCACCGGCCAGCACCGCGACCCGCGGCTGCGGCAGGCCGCGACTCCGCGCATAATCGGTCATCGCGTCGGTCTGCGTGAAATGCCCGAACGCGGAACTGAAGAACAACACCACGAAAAGTACTCGCCCTATCAAGACCAAGACATCCATCACGAACTCCTCATTCACCGATGTGGAGGGCCGATTCCGATCTGTGCTCGAATGGGTCGAACGCGAGCGATCCTGCAAACTACATTCTGGTCGGGACGACCTTCGAAGTCACCTCGTTACGGGAGCGTAGCGAATTCTTGGCGTATTCCAGTGGAGCCATTCCGACTTCCGCGGTGAACTCACGCGAGAAATGCGCTTGATCGAAATAACCCAACTCGGTGGCAAGTGCGGCCAGATCTTCGATGCGTCCACGCGCGAGTAGATCTGCGCCGTCCTGGAGCCGGTATCGACGCAGCACCCATTTCGGTCCGGCGCCGACATAGCGCCGGAACATCCGCTGTAATGTGCGGATCGGGATATCGAACCGATCGGTGACCTGATCGACCCTGGTCAGTTCTTGGTCCTGTGCCATGGCGTCGACGATGCGCAGCACCAGCCGGTAGTTGGGATCCGTCGCGGCCTTTCGGCCGATCAGGAAATCCTCGATTATGCTGCGGCGCTTGATATCCGAGGATTCAGCCAATACGCGGTCGGCCAAGCCCGCCGCCTCGGGCAGCACGTCTGTGAGGGGCACGGCGGTGTCCCGGAACACACCGACATCCAATCCGGTGAACGCACCGAATCCACCGGCGCGAAAACGTGCGCCGAACGTCTCCCCCGCGCCGCTGAGTTCCCGGACGAACTTCGTGGTGCAGACGCCGTTGACGAAACCGCCGGTGCGGGTTTCGGTGCGTTCGAAGGTGACGTTCACGCACGGAAACGGCAGCACTTCGGCGTAGTACGGCGGTCGACCGGTCAGATCCCAGCGCACCGACCAATACCACTCGACGAACCGCCCGACCTCCGGCCCGGCCGACAACCGCGCCAACGAGCGATGTCTGGCCTGCTCGTCGGGATGCAGAATGCCCTTCACATTGTCGAGCGCGGGCACCGGAACCGGCCCGTCGGCTGCGCCGGTCACGGCTGTCGCTTTCTTACAAGACCACTTCGCCGCGCTCGACGAGGCTTATCGGCATGAGCGAAACAGCGAACACCGTCAACCCCATCGCCGACGGCTACCACTCCATCACCTGCTTCCTGGCCGTCCCCGACGGCAATAAGGCAATCGAGTTCTATACCAACGTCTTCGAGGCCGAGGTGATCAGCCGCAACGATCTCCCCGACGGCCAGCCCGCACACGCCGAACTGAAGATCGGCGACTCGACCCTGCAACTGGGCATGCCCATTCCGGACAACAATGTCCTGGCTCCCAATGGCGAATGGGTGCACACCTCGATCGTGCACTACTGCCCCGATGTCGACGCGGTCGTCAAGCGGGCCATCGAAAACGGCGCCCGCAGTGCGGAGGAGCCGCAGACATTCGTCACCGGCGACCGCTTCGGCGTGGTCCTGGACCCCTTCGGGCACCGCTGGGCGGTGATGACCAAGGTAGAGAATGTCTCGCGCGAAGAGGCCGAGCGCCGCGTGAACGAATGGATGGCCACCCAGAGCTGAGCCATGCCGAGTCCGGCGGCGTCGAAAGACGCCGCCGCTCAACTCAACCCCGCGGCATCCATCCCGCGCAGTTCCTTCTTCAGATCCGCGATTTCGTCCCGCAACCGACCGGCCAATTCGAACTGCAGCTCGCGGGCCGCATTCATCATCTGCGCGGTGAGTTCCTTGACCAGATCGGCCAATTCGGCCCGCGGCATCGACTTGACGTCGCGGCCCTCGTACACCCCCGCGCTGACAGCCCGCCCTGGCTCGCCCTGGGCGCGACGGCCGCGGCTGGCATTGCGGCCGGAGCCGCCGACGGCCACCTCGCTGTCGTCGGCCTCCTGATACACCTGATCCAGGATGTCGGCGATCTTCTTGCGCAGCGGCTGCGGATCGAGGCCCATCGCTTCGTTGTAGGCGACCTGCTTGGCCCGGCGGCGATCGGTCTCCTCGATCGCGTGCTGCATCGAGTCGGTGATCTTGTCCGCGTACATGTGCACTTCACCGGAGACATTGCGCGCCGCGCGTCCGATGGTCTGGATGAGGCTGGTGCTGCTGCGCAGGAAGCCCTCCTTATCCGCGTCCAGAATCGCGACCAACGACACCTCGGGCAGGTCGAGACCTTCGCGGAGCAGGTTGATGCCGACCAGCACGTCGTACTCGCCCAGTCGCAGCTGTCGCAGCAGCTCGACCCGACGCAACGTATCGATCTCCGAATGCAGATACCGCACCCGGACACCGAGCCCGAGCAGATAGTCGGTGAGGTCTTCGGCCATCTTCTTGGTCAGCGTGGTGACGAGCACCCGTTCGTCACGCTCGGTCCGCAGCCGGATCTCGTGCACCAGATCATCGATCTGGCCCTTGGTCGGCTTGACGACGACCTGCGGATCGACCAGACCCGTCGGCCGGATCACCTGCTCGACCACCTCGCCGCCGGCCTGACCGAGTTCGTACGGTCCTGGCGTTGCCGACAGATAGACCGCCTGCCCGATCCGCTCGGCGAACTCCTCCCAGGTGAGCGGCCGGTTATCGATCGCCGACGGCAGCCGGAACCCGTACTCGACGAGATTGCGCTTGCGTGACATATCGCCCTCGTACATGCCGCCGATCTGCGGAACGGTGACATGCGACTCGTCGATGACGAGCAGGAAGTCCTCCGGGAAGTAGTCAAGCAGCGTGGCAGGTGCGGACCCCGGCGCACGCCCGTCGATATGGCGCGAATAGTTCTCGATGCCCGAGCAGAATCCGACCTGGCGGATCATCTCCAGGTCGTACTGCGTGCGCATACGCAGCCGCTGCGCCTCCAGCAATTTGCCCTGGCGATCGAGCTCGGCCAGCCGCTGCTCGAGTTCGGCTTCGATATCGCGAACCGCACGCTCCATCCGGTCCGGACCCGCGACGTAGTGTGTGGCAGGGAAGATCCGGACGGTATCGACCTGCCGCACCACATCGCCGGTGAGTGGATGCAGGTAGTAGAGCGCCTCGATCTCGTCGCCGAAGAACTCGATGCGCACCGCGAGTTCCTCGTAGGACGGGATGATCTCGACGGTGTCACCACGCACCCGGAACGAACCGCGGGTGAAGGACATGTCGTTGCGGGTGTATTGCACGTCGACCAGCAGCCGCAGGAATGCGTCGCGATCGATTTCGGTGCCGACATCCAGCTGCACCGACCGATCCAGATACGACTGCGGTGTACCGAGGCCGTAGATGCACGACACCGACGCGACCACTACGACATCGCGACGCGACAGCAGACTCGATGTTGCCGAATGCCGCAGCCGCTCGACATCGTCGTTGATCGAGCTGTCCTTCTCGATATAGGTGTCGGTCTGCGCGATGTAGGCCTCGGGCTGGTAGTAGTCGTAGTACGAGACGAAGTACTCGACGGCGTTGTTGGGCAACATCTCTCGCAGCTCGTTGGCCAGCTGTGCGGCGAGGGTTTTATTCGGCGCCATCACCAGCGTCGGCCGCTGCAGCCGCTCGATCAGCCAGGCGGTGGTGGCCGATTTACCGGTGCCGGTCGCGCCGAGCAACACCACGTCACGCTCGCCCGCATTGATGCGACGCTCGAGTTCAGCGATGGCCGCGGGCTGATCACCGGCCGGCCGATGTTCGCTGACCACCTGGAACTGCCCGTCGGCCCGCTCGATCTCCCCGACCGGCCGGAACTCCGAATGCGCCAGCGGGGTGCCCCGGTCCTCGTAGCCTTCCGCCGGGATTTCGGTTGCGAATGCCATGGTCACCAGCCTAGGCGCAGGCACCGACAGATTCTGCGGCCCGGCGGATCCGCCGCCGACGGGCTCGTCACCGGATTACGATCGGCGTATCCTTTCGCGATCTGAAGCATCATCCCGCCCCAGGGCTGATGCGCAATCTGTTATCTGTCCTATAGGGCAGGTAAACGGACTTTAATGTCCGTTGCCGCAACGAGATTCGGCGTTTTCTCGGCATCGGCGAACCAGCCGCAGCAGGTGTAGCCTGATTTGGTTGTCGGACATGAGGATGAGGCCAATGAGCGCTCTGATTCCATTGCTTGCCGCCGCGCCCGCTGTGACCGGTATCGCCGGTTACGTTGCGCGTGACTTTCGGGGGGTCGCGCCCCTGATCCAGCCAACCACCACCGCCGCCGCACCGGGATCGCCGATGACTACCACTCAGCTAAGACCGAAGATCGAACATTTCAATATCGCCGAGCTGACTATGACCGATCCCAAGGGGTTCGTGCGCCCGATCGACCGCGTGCACGTCGAGCCGTGGGGCCTGTACGTGGCACGCACCGTCGGCGGTCCACGGATCCAATACATGGAGACCTGGCTGCTGCCCGAACTCTGGTTGCGCGTGACGATCGTGCACTACCAGCCCGGACATCACCGCGACCTGGACTATTGCCTGCATATCGGCGAGTACACCCGGATCGAGCCCAAGCGCTGGAAGTCGATGGACCAGTACCTCGAGATCGCGGTGCGCCACTCCCGCGCGGCCGAATTGCGCGGGGTCGACGATCTGCTGGCCGCCCATTCGGCCGGTCTGATCGACACGACGCATGCGCATCACGCGCTGGACCGGGCGACCAAGGCGATGGAGGGCCTGGCCGCGCACGGACACGAGGTCGAGCCCTGGCTTGCCACCAAGGAGATCACACTGACCTGGATGTAGCCGATCCACCGGACGATCTGCCCAACCGCTGCCGTACCACTCGACGGCGCGGCAGCGGCGGTAGATTCTATTTGCATGACACAGGCACCATCAGTGGACGTGCACAGGCCCAAGGTCGAGTACTTCAATCTCGCGGACCTGACCAACACGGACCCGAAGGGCTTCGTCCGGCCGGTCGAGCGCTACCGGACCGAGCCGTGGGGCCTGTACATGGCGCGGACCTCGGATCATCCACAGTTCCATTACATCGAATCGTGGCTGCTGCCCGGGCTTTCCATTCGGGTGACGATCTTCCACTATCACCCCGCGCATCAGCGCGATCAGGACTACTACCTCGATATCGGGCAATTCACCCGGGTCGTTCCGAAGAAGTGGAAGTCGGTGGACCACTACCTCGATATCGTGGTGCGCTCGGGGCGCGGGATCGAACTGCTCGACGTGGACGAGTTACTCGCCGCGCACACCGCGGGATTCATCACCCTCCGCGAAGCCCAGGCCGCCATCGAGCACGCGTCCATCGCGATCGATGGCATCGCCGCCAACGGCTACTCGCTCGACCGCTGGCTCGCCACCCTGGACATCACCCTGACCTGGCTGTAATACCGCCGCTCAGCGTTCGACGCTGTCGCGCCAGGCCGCTGCCCGCGGGTAGGCAGCGTCGAACCATGGTTCCTTCACATCCAGATACGCCAGTGTCGCCGCCTCGCCGGTCAGCCCAGCCGCCTTGGCCTCCCCCTCGCGCTTGACCTCCAGATACTCCGCGCGCACCGCCGCATCGGCAATCAGCCAGTCCCGGAACAGCAATGCGAACTCCTGCCCCGGCGAGCCCGCCACCCGGATGTGTACATTCGCCAACCGCCCCGGATCGGCACTCTGGTGAAACCGCTTGGCCCACAGGGCCGTATCGCTGCCCGCCGGATCCGCCGCGGTCGGCTTCGGGTTGTCGCGGGTGACATCGGGCCGAACCGGAAAACCGGCCGCCCCCAACGCATCTCGCAGCCCGTCGGCGGCTGCCAGATCCGCGACGGTGATCTGCACATCGATCACATCCTTGGCGGGCAATCCCGGCACCGCGGTCGAGCCGATGTGGTCGATTCGCGATGCCGCCGGACCACACGCCACCCACAGCCGGGCGATGAGCCGCTGCGCCTGCGCCGCCCACTCCGGATTCGCGGGCACGACGCGCAACTCCTTGCGCCGCGCCGGTGTCGCGGTGCGCAGGTTCTCCTCGAACGGCACCAACCGTTGCGTCCACAACTGCCGGACAACCGGATCGATGGCCCCCGGTTCACCGCTATTGTCCAACAGCACATCCGCGACGGCGTGGCGCTGTTCATCGGTGGCCTGCGCCGAAATACGCGCCCGTGCATCCGTTTCGGAAACGTCCCGGAATTCCACCAATCGCCGTATCCGAGTTTCCGCGGGCACATCGACGATCAATACGAGATTCATCAGCGGCGCGAGACCGTTTTCCACCAGAAGTGGAATATCTTGAACGAGAATCGCATCCGCTGGCGCGGCGGAAATCAATTCCGTCGTTCGTTTACCGACCAATGGATGGACAATGGAATTCAACGTCGCGCGAGCGTCGTCGTTTCCGAATGCCTTGGCCGCCAGCGCCGGCCGGTCCAGGCTGCCGTCGACAGCGAGGATGTCTGGGCCGAACGCCGCCGCCAACGCCGTGAGGCCCTCGGTACCCGGCTCGACGACCTCCCTGGCGATCACATCGGAATCGACGATCACCGCGCCGAGCTCGGCGAGAATCCGCGCCACCGTCGACTTGCCCGCTCCCATGCCTCCGGTGAGGCCGATCCGCAACATTCGACCAGTCTCGCATCCGCGATGTCGCGCCGAACGCAACCCCCTGTGCGCGCAATCCACCCAATCAGCTGGAATACCCACTCATGCCGCGCATTCCACCGTCTGAAACACCATTTGCCCGATCCGTGACTAGGCCGAGACCATCTCGCAACATTTCCGGTCGATTCCCGCCCCCGGACCACAACTTTCCGACACGCCGAGGCAATTACTCGTGCAAAATACTGTGCCGAACACTTTCGTTCGACTAATCTTCGCCGTGGCGATCCAGGCCAGTACCAGCAAGCAAAGGAACATCATTGGGCACCAAAATCAACCAGGTGGGTCGCCACCGCCTGGGTAAGGCGGGGGGCATGCACTGCATCAAGCACCCCGCCGTCGCGGCCGCGCTCGCCGAGCACCGCCGCTCGTGGTTCACCGCTTTGATCAGCCCCGCCCGGCACAGCTTCGCGGCCATGCGAAAACGCTCCGCTGCCGCGACCGCGTACTGGGCGCCTGCGACCGCCAGCTGATTTCAGCCGCCTATCCGGCCATAAACTTCCGGTGACCCAGCCCCATCAGGGGTTGGGTCATTTCGCGCTGCCGTCAGCACCCGCGCCCTTCTGACAGTCACTTCGTGCTCGGCGCCTGGCTGCTCTTCGCGATCGCCTGCGGATCGGCCTATCCGGCACTCCACGACCGTCTCGGCACGCCCGATTATTCGGTCCCCGGATCCGAATCGTTGACCGTCGATCGTCTTGTCGCCGAACACTTCGCGCGCTTCGGCACCGAACAGGACCTCATCGTCTTCCATTCCGAGCAGCGCACCGTCGACACGCCGGAGTTCCGCACGGTGATCGATCAGGCGCTGGGCACCACCCGTGCCGCCGCCGCTGTGGCAGGTGCGATCGGCCCGTTCGAAGGCAATGCCGCCGCCCAGGTCTCGGCCGACCGGCACGCCGCCTTCGGCATTGTCGGCGTCCATGGCGAAACACCGGAGCGCGTCGCGATCGCCCGACAGCTGAAGTCCGAATTGGCTGCCGCTTCGGATTCGGGCGTCGAGGTCACGGTCACCGGGTTCGCACAGCCCGATCTCATCGACATCGAGACCACCGATATGCAACGCGCCGAGGCCACCGGCTTGCCCGTGGCGACCGCGGTGCTGGTGCTGGCCCTCGGTGCAGTGGTCGGCTCCACCCTGCGCATTACGGTCGGCGGCGGGCATCGCGGTGGCCGTGGGCGTGCTCTTCGGCCTGACCACCTTTCTGACCTAGCTGTGCGCATCGAACAGATCCAGCGCGACGCGCTGAATGCGGCTCATCGCCTCGATCTTCCTGCGTTCCCAGGCGGTCCCGGTGAACTCGGACATCAGGGCAAAAATAATCGCGACCTAGGGAGTGTTTAAGAAGTGAGTTGATGCCGGTGTCGCTGCCACGAAATCGCTTGTAGGCGTTAGGTGTTGGCGTGTCGCTGCCGGGAGATGGG